>NZ_JAXBLX010000098.1:0-1568 GCF_037027555.1 Halalkalibacter kiskunsagensis
TGAGTAAATTTCATAATTTGAATCACAGGTCTCACAAAGCTTTCAAGACATGAAAAAAGGAGTACCTCCCCAAAAGTCGAATGAGTAAGTGACCAAACCAACTCTAAGACTGGAGGAAGACTCCCTTATGACTATTATACGACAAGGAAGCCTATTTGACCTGCAAGATTTATATGATTTAGAACCTACCCATCGTTTTGAAGCGGTGTTTTCGACGATTCACATCGATCCGATTCTTGCCGTTGTGTCGAAAAAAGCCCTTTATGGCGCACCAGTTCAGCTTAACTATGCCGCGATGATCTACTCACTCGTCGCTAGAATCATTGAACGGATTCCAACGACGAAAGATTTAATTAAGCGACTAAAACATGATTATATGTTCCGTTTAGACTGTGGATTTCTTCTTTCCGATCCCATTCCATCTGAGGCTTCTTATTCAAGAATGCTCACAAAATTAGCGGAATCAGATGTTCTTGAACGTATTCAAGAAACGCAGATTCTTCAAGCCATCATCGAAGGATTTGTCACAGACGATACCATCGCCATCGATGCGACTCATATCGAAGCTCGAGACCAAGCCCCAGCGAAAGAAGAAAAGCCGAAACCAGAACCAAAGAAACGCGGACGTAAATCGAAAGAAGAACAAGAGAACTGGCTTCAAGAACAAGCCGAGCGTGAAGCCGCTCTTCCGATTTTCGAGAAAACCATTGAAGCTCAGCTTGATACAACGCTAGAAGAGTTACGTTCATCTGTTCCAATGGTCCCTAAATGGGGTATTAAGAAAAATAGCGAAGGAAAGAATGTATTTTGGTTCGGATACAAAGGACACTTTGCCGTTGGAACCAAAAGTCAGTATATTCTCCAATCCTTGTTTTCCTCTGGGAACTTGAATGATGGAAAAGCAGCGATTCCTTTATTAAAGGGCATCCATGAGCGTCTTTCTATCCTTCCGATTTCTTATAGTACACTGGATGCAGGTTACGACTACCCTGCGATTTATGAACAAATCTATCGGATTGGCGCTCATTCAGTGATTGCTTATAACAAGAAGAATGAATCCGAACTAGAAGGGTTTGATAAGCATTTCGCTCCAACCTGTGTTCGGGAACATTCGTATCGCTATGATAGCTACGACTCTAGGTATGAGACGTTAAAATATACACGTCCAAAAGAGTGTAAAGACTGTCCGCTAGCGGAAGATACGTTATGCCAAAAGGTGTATAAAGTCAAAATCACCACCGATTTACGTCGCTACTGTGCTCCAGCGCGTGGCTCAAAAGCATGGAAAACCATTTACAAGCAACGAAGTGCGGTGGAACGCGTTATTGCGTATCTCAAAGAGTTCTTTCAGTTAAACAATGTTCGGTATCGAACAGGAAAACGTGCAAAAGTTCATTTTGACTTCACCCATTTAGTTTATAACGGAGCTAAGCTAGCATGTGATCGATTAACCCAGTTGATTTCAAACAAGCAAATGATCAACGCAGCTTAAATCAACTTTAAAAAACGTCATAACCAAAATTGGGTTCTTCTATGGTTCGCTAAGTAAGCTTTATGAAATTGATTCA
>NZ_JAXBLX010000010.1:0-130652 GCF_037027555.1 Halalkalibacter kiskunsagensis
TGGGTTTCTCATAGCAGCCGCGCAACGTGTGGAGCCATTGCTACTTCCTCGAATCTGCTAAAAAGGACTTTTTCAGTAGCCTCTTGCTTTGCAAGGGGATGTTTATGTTCCAATTAGTTCCACCTTAAAGTAATTGGGTATATAGGGTTAGTGAACACTTACTAATTCTACAGGTCCGTGATCGTCACAGTGATCGCCATGAACGTGATGCAAGCGTCCATTGACTAAATAGTCCATGTGATCGCCATGAGGTACTAGTTCGTGACCGCAATCTCCATCGTGAGTACAACCACAATTCATGGGAAGACATTCATCGGGGTTATTCTCTGTAACAGGAATCTTGCACTCATCCCAATGTCCATTGTGTTCATGATGAAGGTGACCATTGTGTACGTAATCAATATGATCATCATGCTTAATCTTTGTATGACCACAAGCCACACTGTGCTTATGTGGATGTTTTTCATGAATATGGTGTTCTTTTTCCATTTTCCACCCTCCTTTTTATGTAGTATGAATTCGTTTCTTATATCTTATCCGTATAAATCAACGTTCAAACAGATGCTAGTTAATGGAAACCCTTTGACAATAGTGAAGACCTAGTTTAAAATATGAAAATAGTAATCATTACGATTTGTTGAGATGACAGGAGGTATTTATGAATAACACTATTCCGGTAACAGTCTTAAGTGGTTACCTCGGGTCAGGGAAAACGACTTTATTAAATCATATTTTGAAAAATCGTCAAGGACTGAAAGTGGCAGTTATAGTGAATGACATGAGCGAGATCAACATTGACGCTGAATTAGTTAAGCAAGGCGGCGAGTTATCAAGAACCGAAGAAAAATTAGTGGAGATGTCTAACGGTTGTATTTGCTGCACATTGAGAGAAGATTTATTAATTGAAGTAAAGAAGTTGGCTCTTGCTGGAAATATTGATTATATCGTCATTGAATCAACTGGCATTAGTGAACCAACGCCAGTAGCTCAAACTTTTTCATATATAGATGAGGAATTAAATATTGATTTAACAAAATTTTGCCGTTTAGATACGATGGTGACTGTCGTTGATGCGAATCGTTTTTGGCAAGATTTTCGTTCAGGAGATAGCTTGCTCGATCGAAAAGAATCGTTAGGTGAGGATGACACAAGAGAGATTGCTGATTTACTTATCGATCAAATAGAATTCTGTGACGTTCTTATTCTAAATAAGTGTGATCTTGTATCAGAACAAGAGTTAGAAAAACTAGAAACAGTATTAAGAACATTGCAACCAAAGGCAAAGATCATTCGCTCTGTTCAAGCTGAGGTTGATCCTAAAGAAATCTTGAATACACATTTGTTTAACTTTGAAGAAGCAAGCAATTCAGCTGGATGGATTCGTGAACTGACAGCTGGGCACGAGCAACATACGCCAGAAACAGAAGAGTATGGGATTTCTTCTTTTGTTTATATGAGAAGAGAGCCATTTCACTCGGTGCGATTTTATAACTGGGTTAACAATATGCCAAATAACATTGTGAGAGCAAAAGGAATAGCATGGTGTGCAACAAGAAACAATCTAGCCTTATTAATGTCTCAAGCAGGGCCCTCTGTGTCAATTGAGCCCGTTTCCTATTGGGTCGCTAGCCTTCCAAAAACAGAACAAAAACAAATACTAAAGGAAAACCCTCATTTAGTAGACGATTGGGATGCTGATTTTGGTGACAGACATACAAAACTTGTATTCATAGGAACTGATTTAGACATAGAAAAAATCACGAAAGAATTAGACGGTTGCCTGTTAACAGATACTGAATTCACAACTGATTGGGAAACGTTAGAAGATCCGTTTGATTGGAATTTGCAGAAGGCGTAAGAAAGTAGGGAAATAAATTGATTTTATCTGGGAAGACGATTTTATCAAAAATTAACAATAGCGAGTTGGAGATCTCTCCTCTTACCAATGAGCAGATTCAGCCAGCATCTGTTGATTTACGATTAGGAAATCATTTTGTGACGATTGATGAGTATAAAGAAGGTTTGATAACACTTGATAAGTCCGCTAGTTACCGTGAGATTATTTCAAGTAATGAATCAATTATTTTGCCACCTCAAACTTTTTTATTAGCAACAACGGTTGAAACGATTAGATTGCCATATAATGTAACGGCTTTTGTAGAAGGAAGAAGTTCAATAGGACGTCTTGGCTTATTTATTCAAAATGCAGGATGGGTTGATCCGGGTTTTGAAGGCCAAATCACACTAGAACTTTTTAATGCTAATCGTCTTCCGATTGAACTAACACTTGGTCGTAGAATCTGTCAACTCGTGTTTGCCGAAGTAAATGAAAAAGCTGATCCATACAATGGGAAATATCTTTTTCAAAAAGGAGCAACGCAAAGCGCAATTTATAAGGATATACAGTGAAATGGTTTTAGGAAAATAGAACTCTTTTATTATGAGAGTTCTATTTTTATCAAGTCAATAAATAGTAATAATTACGATTTGTTCGCTATAGGTATAAGAAGATCGTTAAATAGGAGGTTGAAAAGATGTCTAAGATACCTGTATTTGTATTAAGTGGGTTTTTAGGAAGTGGAAAGACATCGCTGTTAGAGCGACTACTTCAAGAGTGTTCTCAGAGAAATCTATCGGTTGCTGTTTTGATGAATGAAATCGGCAAAACGGATACAGATGGTGAAAGCCTTTCTGGGAAGAGTAAAATAATTGAAAAGCTGTTAGATGGATGCATTTGCTGCAATAAAAAAAGTGAAGTGGTTCAGAGTATGAAAAAGCTAATTGCATTAAAGCCTGATGTTATTTTTATTGAATTAACGGGTGTTGCTAATCCAGAAGAGGTTGCTGATTCATTAACAGAACCGGAATTAATTAATACTGTGTATTTAGAAAAAGTCATTACGTTAATTGATGCTGAACATATTCTATCTTACAATAGTTTGTTTGAGTCGGATCGTGAATTAGTGAAAACAACTAGGAGACAAATAGAAGTGGCCGATTTACTTATTGTAAATAAGACCGATTTAGTGTCAGAATCAAAAAAACAAAAAATATACAAAGTCTTAATAAAACAAAATTCAACGTCGAGAGTTTTTTTCTCAACTTACAGTAATATCGATTTAAATCCAATATTATATCAACTAAAGTCTCCCAAGCATACCGTAAAGGTTCGAATTAAAGGGGAACCACAGCATAACAATCACCACAATCACTCTTATTCTCGTATCAATAGTATTACACTAAAACTATCGTCCCAAACCAGCACAACTGAAATTGAAACATTTCTCAAAAAGTGGAAATCGAATCTTCTGCGTGCAAAAGGATATTTATCGCTTGGGGATGGTACATACCTCATGCAGCATGTCATGAAACGCGTAAATTGGGAACGCTCGTCTTACATCGGAGACTCATACTTAGTTCTTATTGGCATCGAGCTGAATGAGGAGGAAATTAAAAAGGAATGGGAACGGAGCATTCAAAAAGCAGGTGCTCCATCATAATAGCCAAGACGTTAGGATTTCTATGAATCCTGACGTCTTTTAAATTACTAAATAAAAACGAAATAGATGGATTTAATACCACTAATATTAAAACGTAACTATTATGATTTATGTTCATGTTGACATCTTGTCCGCATATATATAAATAAACAAAAGATGGAGGGCTTTAATAAAAATGCGGACTCAACATAATTTTACAGAAGTGATTGGTTTTATTCTTCTTGGAATCGCGGTTATGATCATATTTTTTAATGATCAGTTTACAATAAGCAACTTGTTTTTTCCGGAGTCACTGCTAACCTTTAATATGATTTTTCTTAGCATATTAATTGAAGCAATCCCATTTGTTTTAATTGGTGTTTTTATAGCAGGGATCATTCAAGTTTTTGTGACGGAAGAGCACCTTAAAAGACTCATTCCCAAGAATAAATTGTTAGCTGTCATTACAAGTTGTTTAATAGGTGCTTTATTTCCTGCTTGTGAATGTGGAATCGTTCCTATTGTTCGCCGTTTAATCGCCAAAGGAGTTCCCTTATTTGCTGGAGTAGGTTTTCTGTTAACAGGTCCATTAATTAATCCAATCGTGGTGTTCTCTACCTATATGGCTTTTGGTGAAAATCTTAGGATGGCCATGTTAAGGATGGGCCTAGGGTTAGTGATTGCAATAATCATTGCTGGAATCATTTGTATTCTTTATAAGTCAAATCAATTAAAAAGAAGCAAGGAATCACTTGCCATCCAAGCACAGACGGTTTCTAAACAACCTCTGGACAAGAGGCTAAAGGCAATGTTCGAGCATGCGATTGATGAATTTTTTGATATGGGGAAATTTTTAATTATGGGAGCTATTTTAGCAGCGTTTGTTCAGACATCTATATCGACTAAATCGATTCTTGGTTTAGGGGAGGGGATCCTTGCATCGACACTTGTGATGATGGGTCTTGCTTATTTACTCTCTTTATGTTCTGAAGCTGATGCGTTCATTGCTGCCTCATTTCGACATCTCTTTCCACAAACTTCATTACTGGGGTTCTTAATTTATGGTCCAATGCTTGATTTGAAAAATACGATTATGATGATGGCTGTATTTAATATTCGTTTTGTTATTGTTCTTATGATGGTCATAACAGGTGCTGTATTAGGGCTCCTACTTTTCGTTCATCCATGGATATAAAAGGAGGGAGAGACGATCGTACATATACAAATAAGACAAGCGGTAAAAGCTTTCGTTTTATTGCTGTTTGCTGTATTTATTTTCATTTTACATGAGACTGGGGAGATTACTCGATTTATTAATCCGAATTATCTCTATTTCAGTCAAATAGCTTCCGTTATTTTTTTATTTTTATTTTTTATTCAAGTACCTCGTATTTTCACACATTTACAAATTGAGAATGATCATAGTGAGTGTGGTCTTTGGGGATGCAATCATGATGCTGGTGAAGGAGGTTTAACGTTAAAAACCATTTTTGCTTACGGATTAATCATTATGCCACTTCTGACAGGGTTTCTTCTCCCGTATAAAGATTTTGGCGCAGCAGAAGCACTTAAAAGAGGAATTAGCTATTCAACCCATGATCATGGTCATTTGGAAGAACATGACATACTTGATGGTCAGTTGGAGAGAAGAGTAAAAGAAATGTTAAAGCAATCTGTCATTCATTTTAATAATGAAAATTTTGCAAGTTACATCGGTGCTATTACTACTTATCCGAATAGTTTTGTGGGAAAATCAATTGTGTTAGAGGGGTTTATACTAGAAGATGATTCTCTTACTAGTAATCACTCAATTATTACTAGATTTCTTGTAACCCATTGTGTTGCGGATGCTCATGCCACTGGAATCGTAATTGAGAACGGAGCATCCTTTGGAATTCAAGAGAATTCATGGATCCGTGTAAAAGGAGAATTGAACGTCCAAAAGGGTGATAGCATACTTTTTCCTATTATTAATGTTAGCAGTTGGGAAGAAATTCAATCTCCAATAGATCCATATGTGTACCCATAGTTAATAAGCAATTATGTCTTTATATTTATTTTGTAAACAGTCATCTAGCATCGTTATAATTTCTTCTTGATTCAATTCAGAACCAATGAAAAGAAACTCAGTTAACATATCTATCGATTTTGTCGAGCACATTTTAGAAGTTTCAACTTGTATGTTAGACCCAACTTGGGAGATGCAATGGATCTCTTGTGTAAAGGGGCTATAGCATCTCCCTTTCATTCGAAAGACCTCACCAGGGATTTTCGTGAAAAACTGTTCTAAGCGATTAAAATCGACTGGCAAGTGGCTCTGATATACAAAGGTATCAATGCCATATTGTCCTATTACTTTCAGGTTACTCCTAGAGGAGAAAAGGTTAATTTGATCAACATAGAGGGAAGAGGTTGCTTTCATGTTAAAAGCATTCTTTTTATCTTCGCCTCTCCAGTCGCTATCGTTCATTACACTTATTAAAGCTTTAGGTTGTAAATTTTGTATAAACACCATTAATTCACCAAGTCGTTCATGTGAAAGCTGGTTTGTATTGTAGATGTAAATCATTTCAGCCAGCTCTAACTGATTAATAAGTGCTTCGCCTAATGTATACTCGAGTGTATGGTTCGTTAACTCAATCCCATGTTCAGAAAAATAAGAAAACCAAAAGTCCCGTGCATCAATTACATGAATATGGGACTTAAGGTACCAATTTTGATGGTTATTTTGAGAAATTGAGCAATCAAAAAGTGAATCTATATCTGAGGTTGGATAAATATCTAAAAGGATCTCGTCTACATTTCTGTGACTCGATATCTCTTCTAGAGTAGTGATTAGATTGGTCAATGTATTTATCTCTAACTCATGAACAGCTTCACCAATAAAGTGTGTAAGAGGATAGGGATCTGCTGAATTAACTACTAAGTTAACATCGGTAGGGCGAAAAAGAATCACTTTTATTTTTGATTGTTTACTTCCTTGAATTTCTTTAATTAAATCACATTTATCCTTTATTGAGAAACCTGTTATGATTGTTAGAGGTTTTCGTTGTTCCAATTTTCACACATCCCTATTTCCATATCTTGAATATTACCAGCTTGATTTCTTAACACCTGGAATTTGACCTTTATGAGCAAGCTCTCGGAATGCAATCCTAGAGAGTCTAAATTTACGCAATACAGCACGCGGTCTACCAGTCATTTCGCATCTTCTCGTTAAGCGACTTGGGGCTGAATCCCTTGGAAGCTTACTAAGCCCTATATAGTCACCTTTTTCTTTTAATTCTCTTCTTCTTTCTGCATATCGAGCGACAAGCTTCTGTCTTTTCAATTCCTTTGCAACCTTTGATTTTTTGGCCATTATGATACCACCTTTTTAATAATTTGATAATCAAAATCATTACGATTTGTATTTTAGAGCAAAAAATACAAAAAGTAAAGTTACACACCAAAAAAGTCGTAATAATTACGATTTGTTATTGACGACCTAATATACTTTTATATATAGTAATTGAGTGTAAATAATAACCATTACGGTTTGTGGTGGTTATTTTCTATTAAAAAAAGGAGTTGAATATTTATGAATAAAAAACATGCAATTTTTTATATGATTATTGCCGTACTTCTCATTTTTGTTTCGGGGTGTAATAGCGGCGGTCAGGAAACTGCTTCTAACGCACAGGAGGAAAATAAAAGTGAGTCTTCTGAGACAGAGAATAAGTCTTTAACGATGTTGTTTAGTTTTGCCTCTAAAACGATAGACCCTCATCAGGACTGGATGGGTGTTCGTGCAGGTATTGCAGAAACGTTAGTAAAAATTGATGAAGACTTACAAATCCAGCCATGGTTAGCAGAATCATGGGAGCAAAACGATGAGAGAACTTGGACGTTTACCATTCAAGATGGTGTTACATTTCACGATGGAACACCGGTTGATGGAGAGGCTGTAAAAGCTTCGTTTGAGCGTGTAATTGACGTGAATGATGCGATTGCATCTAACTTAAAAATTGAATCTATGAAAGCGAGCGGACAGGAAATTACCTTTTTTACGACAGAAGAGTATCCAGCGTTCCTTTCTGAACTAGTGCATACGAATGCTTCTATTATTAAGGCAGACGAAGAAAATATTAGTGAACAACCAATCGCAACAGGCCCATTCAAAGTAGCTGACTTTACAGCGGAAGCAGAGATTAAGCTAAAAAGATACGAAGATTATTGGGACGGGGCAGCAAACATTAATGATGTGACAATAAAGTTTAACTCTGATGGGAATGTACGGGCACTTGCTCTTCAATCAGGTGAAGCGGACATTGCTTATCATTTGCCTCCTGAGGCGTTAGACCCAATCGAAAATAGTGAAAATCTTCGTGTGGAATCAGTTTCAAGTTTACGTGCTCATTTCATTCTTTATAATGCAGCAAATCCTGCATTACAAGATGTAAGAGTTCGAAAGGCGCTAGATTTACTCGTTAATCGTCCTGTAACAGTAAGTGAGATCATGAATGGACATGCAACAGCTGCAAATGGACCGTTCCATCCTGATTTTGCATTTGCAAGCGAAGAAGAGCCAAAAAGCTATGATCCAGCGAAAGCCGAGGTTTTACTGAAAGAAGCTGGGTATGAGAAGAATAAAGATGGCAAATTGGAAAAAGGGGGAGAGGTTCTTGAATTAACATTGGCAACTTTTCAAGGACGGCCAGAACTTCCATTAATGGCGCAATACTTACAAGCAGAAGCTGCAAGTCTCGGAATTGGGATCAATATAATAACGGTTGAGAACATTGATAGTTATTTATGGGATCAACAGGATGAATGGGATCTTGTGACGTACTCTATTTTAACGGCACCTCGAGGAGACGGCGGTTATTTCTTAAATGTTGCTTATTTACCAGATGGTTCATTAAATCCAGGGCAAATCGATATTCCAGAACTAAATGAAATTACGAAACAGCTAAATGTGACAGCCGATCTAAAAGAGCGAGCTGCCTTGCAAAAGAAAGCTGTTGCCATCATTCAGGATGAGGTTCCACAATCGTTTATTTTATATCCTCATATTATTGTAGGCGTCAATGAACGTGTTAAGAACTGGAGTCCAGGGTCCGAAGAATACTACTTAATTACCAATAAAATGGAGATAGAATAATAGGAAGGTGAAAGTGTCTTAAGATACTTTCACTTTTCTTGTTAGCTTTTTATAAATTGATGTTTGGCAGGTGAGTAACATGCGGAGAATTTTATCTATTATTGGTTCGAGAATGCTCCAATTAGTCATAATGGTTTTAATCCTTTCTTTTGTGACTTTTTTGTTAATGAAAATTACACCCGGTGATCCTATTAGAGCTATTTTAAAAGTAGATGATGTGATTTCTACAACAGCTGAAGAGGAACGATTAATGAAAGAATATGGCTTTGATCAACCAATCTTAGTGCAATATAGTCGGTGGATATGGAGTGTTTTACAATTAGATCTAGGAGAATCTCTCATCGCTAAAAGGCCAGTAATGGACATGATTATGAGTAGATTGCCGGCGACGGTTGCATTATCGATAGGAGGCATGCTGGTACTCTTTTTGGTATCAGTTCCACTTGGAATATTAGGAGCTGTTTATGAGGGGCGTTGGCCTGATTATTTAAGTAGATGGATGGCAATGGTCGGAGCTTCTATTCCAAGCTTTTGGCTTGGGTTGTTGTTAATTTATTTTTTCTCTTTAAAACTCAACCTATTACCCGTAATGGGGAAAGGTACATTCGCTCATTTTGTTTTGCCATCGATTACTCTTGGGGTTGCAATGGCTCCAATGTATATTAGATTATTACGAGAACGACTCATTTCGACGTTGCAAAGCTCGTACATTGAAGCAGCAAAAGCAAGAGGATTACGAAAGGAACGTATTCTTCTTTTTCATGCACTGAGAGGGAGTCTGATTCCGTTGGTTACCATGTTTGGATTAAGCATTGGCAGTCTTCTTGGGGGAATCACCGTTATTGAAATTCTCTTTTCTTGGCCAGGAATGGGGGAACTGATTGTGAATTCCGTGATGCAGCGTGATTATCCGGTCATTCAGGGTTATATTCTTATTGTAGGTTTCCTAGTAGTGATAACAAACCTTATCGTAGATTTACTGTACTTGATGATTAATCCTCAAATAAAGCAAGGGAAGGAGTTAGGGTAATGGAAACAACATTGATTAAAACCTCTCGACTCCTCCGTAATCCTAATATGAGTATTGGAATGCTCCTTGCTATACTTATTGCAGGTGTTACGTTTCTTGGTGGAGCCCTCGTTCCTCATGATCCCTTTCAAATCGATATGGGCAACCGGTTGCAAGGCGCGTCATCTGCTCATTGGCTAGGAACGGATCAATTAGGTCGGGATGTTCTTTCAAGAATTGTATTCGGTGCGAAGTTAACGGTTGGTTTAGGGATGTTTGCCATCCTTATGGCAGTATGTATAGGCGTTCCAATTGGACTCCTTTCAGGTTACATTGGTGGGAGAATTGATGCTTTTTTTATGAGAATCATAGATGGAATTATAGCTTTTCCTGATTTTATTTTAGCCATTGCGATAGCTGGTATGTTAGGGCCTAGTTTAATCAATATTATCATTGCGATTGTTTTAGTAAGGTGGATTGTTTATGCTCGTGTTGTCCGAGGTTTAGTTCTTACGGAAAAAGAAAAAGAATATGTTTTAGTTTCAAAGGTCTCTTATTCTAGTACGTTCAAAACGATCCGTATGCATTTGTTACCTCAAGTGATGCCAGACATTATTGTCATGGCCGCTATTGACGTTGGGAAAGTAATTTTACTAATTTCTGCATTGTCCTATATTGGTCTTGGAGCGCAACCACCTATCCCAGAATGGGGAGCGATGCTTAACGATGGCCGAGGATACTTTCAAGTGATGCCTTCTCTTATGATCTACCCAGGACTTGCAATCATGTTAACCGTTTTATGTTGTAACTTACTAGGAGATGGGTTAAAAAGTTATTTTGATATTCGAAAAGGGAGGGATTATTTGTGAGCGAGCCTCTTATTTCCATACAAAATTTGCATGT
This sequence comes from Halalkalibacter kiskunsagensis, assembly GCF_037027555.1. Classification (NCBI taxonomy): domain Bacteria; kingdom Bacillati; phylum Bacillota; class Bacilli; order Caryophanales; family Bacillaceae; genus Halalkalibacter; species Halalkalibacter kiskunsagensis. The sequence goes on from NZ_JAXBLX010000010.1 coordinate 10,535, forward strand.
TGAGAATAGAGTTTGTGAAAAGTCGCTTTTGAGAAAAGTCAATGTAGAGGTGAAAAAGGGGGAGATTGTTGGTTTGATTGGAGAAAGTGGTAGCGGGAAAAGCTTAACAGCGAGAGCCATCATGGGTCTTCTTCCGTTAGAAATGAATGTAAGTGGCCGTATCTTATATAAGAACGATGATCTGATAAAGATCACATCAAAAGAACACCGTAAACTTCTCGGGAAAGAAATAGGCATTATCTTTCAAGATTACCGTGGGAGCTTTACTCCATTTATTAAGATTGGAAAGCAAATGATTGAGACTATTTGTACACATCAATTGGTTCGAAAAAAAGAAGCAAAGAACATAGCTTTTCGGGTTCTTTGTGAAATGGGTCTGAATTCAGAACGAGTTTACCATAGTTATCCGTTTCAATTAAGTGGTGGACAGGTTCAACGTGCTGCCATTGCAATGGTCTTGGCATTAAGACCAGCCTTAATTATATGTGATGAGATCACAACGGCATTGGACGTAATGAATGGAGAGAAAGTATTAAGTTATATAGATCAAGTTCGGAAGGAAACTGGTTGTGCTGTCCTAATGATTACTCATGATCTAGCCCAAGCTTATAAGCGAACGGATCGTATGTATGTGATGCATCAAGGTGAAATCGTTGAAGAAGGTTTACCAGAACAGATTCGCTGTCATCATAAGCATCCATATACAAAAAAACTATGTTCTTGTTTGCTTTCCCTTCCTGAAGACGAATCAGTACGAAAGGAAAGAGTGATTTCCTTATGAGTCTAGTCGTAGATGGTTTATCAAAACATTATTCTAAAAGCGTTCACGCTTTGGATAACATTTCGTTTCGTGTAAACGCGGGAGAATGCATTGGGATAGTAGGGGAAAGTGGGAGTGGGAAAAGTACACTAGCAAGAGTACTCTTAGGATTAGAATCCTATAAAGATGGGCGCATTACCATTAATGGCAAACCAATAGCTCCGAAGAAACGAGCCCTCTTACGCGAGTACAGAAAGAGTGTACAAATGATTTTTCAAGATGCGACAAGTACGTTGAATCCGAAGTTACCGATATGGAAAAGTATACTAGAACCACTAGATAACTTTAAGGAAATCACCCCTTCTTTTCTACAGGCAGAAGGCCTTTCAAGAAAAGAAGTTGCAGAAGAGCTTTTAGAAATAGTGGGGTTAGAGAAAAAAATGGTCGATCGCTATCCCGGAGAATTAAGTGGAGGACAAAAGCAGCGAGTAAGTATTGCTAGAGCTTTAAGCATTGAACCAACCCTTCTTGTCTGTGATGAACCGACAGCAAGCTTAGATGTTACGGTTCAAGTTCAAATTTTGCGTCTGCTAAAGGCCCTTCAGAAAAAAACGAACATGACTATTCTTTTTATCTCTCATGATATAAGGGCTGTAACATTTTTATGTGAAAAAGTGATTGTCCTTAAAAACGGTTCCATTGTCGATCAGTTCGGACTGGAAGGAATTTACCATGAGGAACGTCATCCTTATACAAAATCCTTAATTAAAGCAGCGTCAATTGAGTAAGTACCAAAAAGGGAGACAATCTTTTCATAAAGTAAGAATAGTAAAAGGAGAAAAGGATGAAGGTAGCGACAGCTTCTTTAGAATTAAAGAATGACTTGACTTTAAGTCATAGGCAGTACTTAATACTCGCGATCCCACTTATTATTTCAGGTATCTCGACTCCGATATTAGGTGCGGTTGATACAGCAGTAGTTGGACGAATTCCTGATCCGGCTTCAATTGGTGGAGTAGCGATTGGGGCCGTTATTTTTAATACGATGTATTGGCTTCTAGGCTTTCTCCGAGTTAGTACGAGTGGTTTTACTGCCCAAGCACAAGGGGCAAATAATCAAAAAGAAATGCTATTGTCGTTTTTTCGACCGATGATTATGGCCGTGATATTTGGCTTGTTTTTCATCATGTTACAGCAGCCTATTTTACAGATTGCCTTATTTTTAATCGGAGGAAGCGAAGCGGTATCGATAATTGCTGCAACCTATTTTTCTATTCGAATTTGGGGTGCACCATTTATTCTTCTAAGCTATGTAATGATTGGTTGGCTGATGGGGACGGGGAAGGTTCGATTATCTTTAGCGACCCAAATATTAATGAATGTCTTAAATATCATTTTAAGTATTGTTTTTGTTTTAGTGTTCGAAATGGGGGTTACAGGGGTTGCTTATGCCACAATAATCTCCGAAATTAGTGCTGTTTTATTTGGAGCATGGATCATTTTTCGAACCGAAAAAGTGAGTTTAAGGCACATCAGCCTCCAAATGTTACTGGAGTCTGAACCTTTAATAAAGATGTTAAAAGTTAATCGAGATTTATTCCTGCGAACCGTTTGTTTACTTACGATGACCGGGATCTTTACCGCAAAGGGTGCAAGTATGGGGGAAGTAACATTAGCAGCCAATGCTATTCTATTGCAGATTCACTATATTATGGCGTATTTGTTTGGCGGATTTGCCAATGCATCGAGTATCATTGTCGGAAGAGCAATAGGAGGAGGAAATCACTCCCTTTATAAACGTGCATTCTCTCTATCAGCAAAATGGGGCTTTGTTGCCGCATTCATATTGTCTTTAACCATACTTGTATTTGGAGATAATATAGTTTCATTTTTCACAACGATTACTGAGGTAAAAGAAACTGCATTTGAGCTCTTAATATGGATGACAGCTTTTCCTATTGTTGGATTTTGGGGTTTGCAATTAGAAGGGATTTTTTCAGGTGCTACAGAGGCCGGATCTATTAGAGATTCTATTATCCTAGCATTATTCGTATTTTTATTAGCTATTTGGTTGTTCGTACCTAACTATCATAATCATGGAATTTGGTTCGCCTTTGTATTATTTAGTCTTGCGCGTTCCTTCTTTTTATCATTATTTGTACCGAAATTAACTCGAACAAAATTTAGTTAACTTGATTATATAAACTAATAATACTACTGTCGCATTATTATTAAATTGGAATCCTTCCTGTTCATTCTGCGTAAGATGATAAAGATAGACAATAAGGAGACTGTGTTCTTACTATATTAACTAAAGGAAAAGCTTTAAGTAGGCGGTTGTCACAAGTTCGCCTATTTTTGCGTATAGTGTGAGAAGAGAGTATCTTGTTGCAAGACGGAACAGCAAAGGGGTGTACATCATGAGTAACCCGGTTAACTCCAAAAAAAGAGGGCGGATTAATGTAGTATTAAACCATAAACTAAATGAGAAATTCGGACAGAACGGATCACTTTTTCAAACCGAAGAAGAAAAAGAAGAGCATGATATTCTTACTCGCTTCGAGCGAAAATTAGAAGAATATGTAGGGTTAGAAGAAGTGAAAAGGCTTGTTAATGAAATTTATGCATGGCTCTTCATTAACAAGCGTCGGGAGGAGCAAGGGTTAAAAGCGAGCAAGCAAGTTCTCCATATGATCTTTAAAGGAAACCCGGGAACAGGAAAGACAACAGTGGCGAGAATAATTGCTGAATTTCTACATGAAATGGGCGTACTTGCTAAGGGTCACTTTATGGAAGTAGAGCGTGCCGATTTAGTTGGAGAATATATTGGGCACACCGCACAAAAAACAAGAGAAGTATTAAAAAAAGCAAGTGGTGGTGTATTATTTATTGATGAAGCCTACTCGTTAGCAAGAGGTGGGGAAAAGGATTTTGGCAAAGAGGCAATTGATACACTAGTGAAGGCGATGGAAGATCACCAACATGATTTCGTCTTAATATTAGCAGGGTATTCAAGAGAGATGGATTATTTCTTATCGCTTAATCCAGGACTCCCATCACGTTTTCCCATTGCAATTGATTTTCCTAATTATACAACGGATGAATTAATGGAGATGGTACGTCGGATGCTTTCTGAACGGGAGTATGTGCTAACTCAAGAAGGAGAATTTCATATTAAAGAACATATCAGACGAATTAGACAGGAACAAGAACGGACATTTAGTAACGGTCGTTATATACGTAATATAATTGAAGAAGGGATTCGACTTCAGGCGGTTCGTCTGTTGAAAGAAAATGCATTTGATCGAGATTCGCTTTTGACGATGAAACGAGAAGATTTTAAATTTCATTCTTCGCATGTAAAGGTAAATTAATATGTGGAAGAAGCCTTGTGGTACAGAAAGGAAAAAGAAATAGTTAAAGAATAACCTAAGGCTGTTGAACGGAGTTCTCAACAGCCTTTTTGATGGTATTATTAAGAATCAGAGTTGAATCAAATACTATTTTATTTAGTTAATTGTCTCCTATCTTCTACTTGAGGCGGTTCCTCCATCCAACCTTTTTTAATCATAATTTCTCCCCCTTCTTTTGCAAAGTTGAAAACCTTTTTACCTAGACGTGCCATTGTAAAAGGTATATCACTTCGTAAACTGAAAGCACCACCAAGTGAATTACTACCAAGACCGAAAGTGCTTAACAAGTTCGTAGTATAAAGCATCATCTTATCAGAGAATGGAGCAACTGTTGAATTAGTAGCTTTTCCTGCATGTGTAGCTGGTGGTTCGATATAATCTTTTCGCAAATATTCTCCTAACTTTGTTTCAACTTCTTTGGATAATTTCATTCCTTTTACAAAGTATTTCTTTGCCTCATGATCATTTGCTACTTGGGCAAAACCCACCATTAACTGCATACCTGTTAGGTTTGTTTCAATTGCATGGTGAATTTGAGAAAGTTCAATGACATTTAAAGATCTGGCTTCCTTTAACAACTGGTATCCTGATAAATAATGAATGTTTCGAACAAAAGCAACTTCTTTTGGCATGGATACATATGGAGGACGAGCAAGAACTCCTTTCTCTAAAAGGAATTGAGAGCACTGATCAAAAATTTGTTGAGAATTTGATGTCAATTGATTAAAAAACTGTCTTATATCTTTACGATAGGACATGGTTGAAAAGAGGGCAAAAAGATTAACTTCTATTTTGCTCATCATATGTAAAAACATTGGATCATACAAATAGTCGAATAATTTAGGAGTACCTTTATTAACGTCATTTTTAGTAAATCCAGTAGGAATAACAGCTCTTTCTTGCTGAAAGATATTTATAATTGTTTCTACTGTTTGAGTAGAAGCATCGTAACTTGACCTTAGAATTTGTTGAGTGTTTTGATCTTCGGCATGTTCAAGAAAATGCTCTAAAAATCTCATAAGCATTGTTTTTTCTTGAAAAGTCATCCATAAGTTCCCTAATTCTGAAGACGTAATCGTAACTTGATTAGATGTAGTCATTATACTGGCCCCCTTTTTTCTTTATATATATATTGACCATTTACTCATAATTTATTTACTTGTTTCATTTTTTTGAAATATTCGTTTATGTTTCTTTCAGGTCTACGAGTACAAATTAACCATTCAATCATAAGTATTGAAATCTGTTTTTTTTGCTCGTTCATGGTATGATGCGTATGAAATGATTGCAGAAACAAAGGATAATAAGAACATTAGTAAAGGATGTGAAAATCGTTGCAAGAAATTAACCATAGAGAAACAGAAGATGTCATCTTAGTAGGGTGTCAGTTAGATGCTGATGATGTAGCATTTGAACGATCGATGGATGAATTAAAAAGCTTAGTCGAAACGGCTAAAGGGACAGTCGTTGGAACGCTAATGCAAAAGCGACCAAAAGTTGAACCTTCTACATATATTGGAAAAGGAAAAGTCGAGGAGTTAATTCTGCTTATAGAAGAAATGAACGTAGATACCATTGTTTTTAATGATGAGTTGTCGCCAAGTCAAATTCGCAATGTTCATACAAGGACCCAAAGAACAGTCATTGATCGAACTCAATTAATTTTAGATATTTTTGCTTCACGAGCTCAGTCAAGAGAAGGGAAATTACAAGTAGAAATAGCCCAGCTGTCTTACTTATTGCCGCGTCTTGCCGGTCAAGGCCTTGCTCTTTCACGTCAAGGTGGTGGGATTGGGTCAAAAGGTCCGGGTGAAACGCAACTAGAGACAGATCGAAGACACATTCGGAGAAGAATGGATGAAATTAAACATCAACTTGAAGCTGTAGTAGGACACAGGCAGCGTTATCGAGAGCGTAGAAAGCAAAATGAAGCTTTTCAAGTTGCGATTGTTGGTTATACGAATGCAGGGAAGTCAACGATCTTAAATCGATTAGCAGATGTAGATACATTAGAGGAAAACCAACTATTTGCGACCCTTGACCCTACGACAAGACAATTTAATTTGCCTAGTGGGATGAAGGTGTTACTTTCAGATACAGTAGGATTTATACAAGATTTGCCGACGACTCTTGTAGCCGCGTTTCGCTCAACACTCGAGGAACTTCAAGAAGCGAATTTATTGTTGCATGTCGTAGACTGTTCGAACCCTGATTATGAACAGCATGAGAAAACGGTAAAACAATTAATAAAAGAACTAGGGTCAGAGTCGATTCCCCAACTAATTGTATACAACAAAAGCGAACAAAAGGTTGCTGAGTTTTTTCCGACAACGGATGAGGATTCAATTGAGATTAGTGCATTTGAACAAGATGATCTTAATAGTTTAAAGCATGCAATGGAAGAAAAATTAATGGAGCAAATGATTGAATACCATGTGTTATTAAAAGCAGATGAAGGAGCGTTGCTTTCGAAATGCCGTAAAGCAACTCTTATCCAAAAGCAAGATTGGAATGAAGAAACAGAACATCATGAAATTCGTGGATTTGTTTTACCTGATACCGCATTAGGACATGAACTACAGATAAGGTCGGTTATCGAACCAAAGAGAAGGAAAGTTGAGGAATAAGTAATATGTTGACGTTGAAGAATCAAGATCAATTAGAGAAAGTTGTTCTAGAGGTGGAACAACTAATTAGAGAGCACCATCAAGAGATTGAGGCAACCTCTTTATTTAATCAAGCAAAAGTGATGCAATCCTTTCGTAATCATCAAGTTGCCGATTTTCATTTTACTCCTTCAACTGGTTATGGGTATGATGATATTGGCCGGGATACGCTTGAATCGATATACGCTGAAGTATTTGGTGGAGAAGCCGCACTCGTTCGACCGCAAATTATTTCCGGTACACACGCAATTGCAACGGCTTTATTTGGCGTACTCAGACCGGGGGATGATCTTCTCTACATAACAGGTAAACCTTATGATACGCTAGAGGAGATTGTTGGCATACGTGGAAACGGAAATGGTTCTCTAAAAGAATTTCAGATTGGATATAATGCCGTACCACTTACCGATTCTGGTTGGATTGATGAAGAAATGATTCGGAGTCAAATGACAAATAAGACAAAAATGATTGGAATCCAGCGTTCAAAAGGATACGGAGATCGTCCTTCTTTTACAATTGGTCAAATTGAGGAAATGATTCAATTTGTTCGATCAATTAAAGAAGATGTTATTGTATTCGTTGATAATTGCTACGGAGAGTTTGTTGAAACAAGAGAACCTTGTGAAGTCGGAGCAGACCTTATGGCGGGATCACTAATTAAAAATCCTGGTGGGGGAATTGTTAAAACAGGCGGATATCTTGTTGGAAGAAGAGATCTAGTGGAACTTTCTTCGTATCGTTTGGCTGCCCCAGGAATTGGATCTGAAGGTGGGGCAAGCTTGTATAGTTTACTAGAAATGTACCAAGGCTTCTTTCTGGCTCCACATGTTGTATCACAAGCATTAAAAGGAGCGATATTCACAGCAGCGACATTAGAAAAGGTTGGCATGAGTACATCACCAAAATTTGACGAAAGAAGAACTGATTTAATTCAAGCGGTTCATTTTCCAACAGCGGAGAAGATGATTTCTTTTTGTCAAGCGATTCAATCAGCTTCACCTGTCAATGCTCATGTTTCGCCTCAACCAAGTTCAATGCCAGGTTATGAAGATCCTGTTATTATGGCAGCTGGTACATTTATTCAAGGAGCAAGCATTGAGTTAACGGCAGATGGTCCGATTCGTCCTCCATATGTTGCTTATGTTCAAGGTGGATTAACGTATGAGCATGTAAAAATTGCCGTTCTCCAAGCAGTTGATGTCATTTTAGATGATCAGTAATGTTTTTAATTTGAAAGCAATTACAAATCCAGTAATACCAAGTTGTGAGCTTATTTTACAATGGTTGACACTATACCTTGCTTCTAGTAACATGAAGGATGATACGAATAAAAATAATTATTAGGGTAATACATAAGTAGGTGCCTTTATCTATTCGATGAAAATAGAAAAATAGTCGAATAGAGCGCTTATTGTTTTTTTGAAAGTTTTTGAACATTAGGAGATTAAACAAGGACAATGTGACTTGTTTTTCTAAATACATTGATAGTTTTTTGAAAGGGGAGTACATATAATGGCAAAATTTACGAGAGACGATCTTATGCGTATCGTCAAAGAAGACAATGTTCGTTTTATTCGTCTTCAATTTTCTGATTTACTAGGAACGATTAAGAACGTAGAGATCCCAGTCGATCAATTATCAAAAGCTCTAGACAACAAAATGATGTTTGATGGTTCTTCTATTGAAGGATTTGTTCGCATTGAAGAATCTGATATGTATCTATATCCAGATTTAGATACATGGGTTATTTTCCCTTGGACACCTGAAAAAGGAAAAGTAGCACGTCTCATTTGTGATGTTTATCTTCCTGGTAAACCAGGCGAGGAACCAACTCCATTCGCAGGAGATCCTCGTGGAATTCTAAAACGTGTATTAAAAGATGCAGAGAAACTTGGTTTTACAGCGTTCAATATTGGACCAGAGCCTGAGTTTTTCTTATTCAAAAATGATGAGAATGGTGAGCCAACTTTAGAGTTAAATGATAAAGGTGGATACTTTGATTTAGCTCCAACAGATTTAGGAGAAAACTGCCGTCGTGATATCGTATTAGAGCTTGAAGATATGGGCTTTGATATTGAAGCATCTCACCACGAAGTAGCTCCTGGTCAACATGAAATCGACTTTAAATATGCAGATGCTATTACAGCATGCGATAACATCCAAACGTTTAAGCTTGTTGTAAAAACAATCGCACGTAAGCACGGTTTGCACGCAACATTCATGCCTAAGCCATTATTCGGTGTAAACGGTTCTGGTATGCACTTAAATATGTCTCTATTCAATAAAGAAGGAAATGTATTCTATGATGAAGGTACAGAATCGCAATTAAGCGAAACAGCAATGCAATTTTTAGCTGGTATCTTAAAGCATGCTGAAGCTTTTACAGCAATTACGAACCCAATTGTTAACTCATATAAGCGTCTTGTACCTGGATATGAAGCACCAGTTTATGTTGCTTGGTCTATGCGTAATCGTAGTCCATTAATTCGTATTCCATCATCAAGAGGTGTAAGTACTCGTGTTGAAGTACGTAGTCCAGACCCAGCAGCAAACCCATACTTAGCGATGGCTGTTATGCTTGCATCAGGACTTGACGGAATTAAGAAGAAACTAACTCCGCCAGCAGCAACAGATCGAAACATTTATGTAATGAGCAAAGAAGAGCGCATCGAAGAAGGAATCAATGATCTTCCAGCAACATTAAAGCAAGCAATTGATGCTTTAATTAAAGATGAAATTCTTGTAAAAGCTCTTGGTGAACATGCAGTCGAGAACTTTGTGGAAGCAAAAGAAATCGAATGGGATATGTTCCGCACGCAAGTACATCCGTGGGAACGTGACCAATACTTGCAAAACTATTAAGATGATCAAACCCTTGACACTATTGGTGTTGAGGGTTTTTTTGGAATTGCTGATGGTCTTAGTATGAAAGCTATTTGTCAAAGGAGGGAGGAGGCGTAAATGAAGTTAGCTACAGATTCAGACACCGTTAATCAAATGCAGCGGTTACATTTAGGAGGAAATTGATGCCTCACTCATGGTATCAGATCCTTTTACTTAGGACAGGAAAACCAGATAATTGCTATAAAGATATTTGCTAATGTTGCTGAATGTATAGATCCACGTACGTCAGTGTTAATGAAACAGGTCAATATAAAAAGATTAAAAAGAAATTCTAAACAGATCTGATGCAACGAGACTATGAATCTTTTGAGAAAGGTTTTGGCTTTTCTATAAACAAATACGTGAAGCGTTTGATCGTCTCGAGGAGAGAAAGGTTATTAAGCTTCATTGTCGTACTGTTACGATGAAACAAATACAAAGAACTTCGAGAGTAGACAGAGTCATCAGAAAAGCGAGCATTTTTAAAAATGCTCGCAAAACGGTTACTAGTAAGATCTTACAAAAGCTGCACCAACGATGATTAATAAAATAAACAAGACGACAATTAAAGCGAAGTTATTGTCTCTTTTGTAATCAGACATATGGCTCACCACCTTTCGTACCAAGATAGTACAAGATATGCAACAAGCACTTAAAAGTATTGATCAATGAGCGGACTTTGTAAAAAATGGATATTTAAAGGAGGTATATATGCACAGCGGGCAAGGTAATAGAGCGCTGAGTTCCTGTTAAACACAGTAAAGAGCAATTTGCAATACGCTCAAACAGGCAGGGTGAAAATTCATCCTGATCTACAAAAGCTAACTGAGGGAGCAAAGAAATATTTGAAAAATATGAATAGTTATTCTGTTGTCATTAAACAATGGAGTGTTAGTCAAGAATTACTGTCGATGGCGAAGTTAGCCCACAAACGTGAAGCCTCTTTTTAAATGTTAAAAAGCCCCCACTTAGTGAGGGGGCTTTCACAATTTAATACCTTTTAATCATACCTATTTTTGTTATTAAATCACTTAGGTTTCTATAGTTAATTTTAATTTATATTAGCATAAAGTTCTAAGGTGAATTCTTTCTCAATTGGTGGATCTTCTTCTTCAATTTCAACAACAGAAACTCCTCTGACTTTAACTACAGTTTTTCGTGATTCGATTTTAATGATGATTGGTTTAAAGAAAATGATATGGCCGAGACTAAAGTTTTATTATATCGATAAAAACACAAAACAAAAAAGAATATGGACTTTTCTCTTAAAGAAAAGCTCCATATTCTTTTTTTATTAATAAAATTATATTCCCATTTCGCCACTATCATAGTTGAATTGCCATATGACCCCAAACTTATCTGTTACTTGACCATAGCATTTGCTCCAGAACGTTTCTTGAAGTTCCATGCCGATAGAGCCACCTTCTTTCAATGCATGAAAGTAAGATTCAATATCTTCTTTGTTAGTACTGACTATAGCAAGACTTATATTGTTTCCTAGTGTAAAAGGCATTCCTGGAAAAGTGTCGGAAAACATAACCGTACTTCCGCTAATCGTAAGCCTTGTGTGCATGACTAAATTTTTTGCTTCCTCAGGTAGAGCAAATTCTGTGCTAGGCGGTGATTCTCCGAAGGTCATAATTTGTGGTTTTTCTGTTTTGAATACCTGTGCGTAAAACTCTACTGCTTCACGACAGTTTCCATTGAAATTAATATAAACATCAACAGCCATTTGAATCACTCCAAATCTTATAATTATAAATCTAAGATAAATGCTCACTTCCATTCTATACAATAAATTTATAATAAACAAATTTTGTGTATATAAATATTTTCTTCTTTGCATTGGTCGATCTAAATGTTATAGTGTTCATATATATATATACACTATAACAGTGGAATGGAAATTTGTTTATGATAATGTTTTCTATAATAAAAAAAGGGGGAAGCACCATGGTACAACAAGCTTTATGGTTAGCGAAGAAAGAATTGAGATCAAACTGGGTTCCACTGATCTTTACTGCAATTGTTACAGTGTTCTTTGCTCTGTTTTCCATAGTTCTTCTTGAGCAGGCATCAAGAAAGTTATTCGGTACGGAGACGATGTATTATAATGATTTTTTACTTGATATTATGTTTGTCGGTCTTACCCCGTCTTTAGCAGCAATTTTTATGCAAGGGCCTTACTTGAGCTTTCGAACCGTGACAGAGGATACATTTAGCAAAAGAATGGCTTTACTTCGCTCGCTGCCAATCCCAGTAAATGTGCTTGCATTAAGTAGAACGTTCACGATGTTAGCTACTTTATTGATCATGTCTAGTATTTTTTACATTGTAATCGTCATTGGTTTGTCAAATTCATTCTTTCAATTCCTATCGACTACGGAATTAATGATGTTTATTCTCATCTGGTTTGGTTATTCTTTAGCGCTCGGAGGAGTAAATCCATTTATTGAATATGGAACGAACGGAAAAATACTTCATCTCACTCCATTTATATTTCTAGGCGCTTTTATTACCACGATGATTATCTTTCGTCAAATATTTGAACATAGCATAGTGGAATGGAGTCTCCTTTTAGTAAAGGATTACGGATGGATGATAGCATTGATTTCTGTCGTAATTGGGTTCATTGGTTGTTACGTATGGAATACATTACTCAAATATCGTTTAGATAAAAGAGATTATTTATAATGGAAGGAGGAAGGAAATATGAAGTTACCCATTCGTGTCTCCGAGGAAAGCAGAGAGCCGATCTATCATCAAATTGAAACACAAGTGAAATCTCTTATTGTAAGTGGTCAACTTTCACCTGGTACTCCACTTCCTTCCATTCGAGCGATGTCTAATGAGTTAGCGTGTAGTGTCATTACAACAAGAAGAGCTTATCAAAATTTAGAAACTAGTGGATTTATTAAAACAGTTCAAGGAAAAGGCACATTTGTAAAAGAATTAGAAGGACAAAGAAAAGAAGAAACAAAGCAAAAGGTTGTTTATGATGCGTTCGTAAAAGCAGTTGATCAAGCTAAGCAAATGGGGTGCTCTGTAGACGACATGCAGAAAATCTTTAATGCTGTCATACATAACAAAACGAATGGTGGGTGAACATGAATAACGTAATAGATGTTGTTGGGTTAATGAAGCATTATAAAAAATTCACACTTGGTCCGATTGATTTTCAGGTAGAGAAAGGCACTGCCGTCGCTTTAGTTGGTACAAATGGTTCAGGGAAAAGCACAGTCTTTAGGTTGCTTTTAAACATTCTACAATCTGATGAAGGTTCTATTCAATTATTCGGTGAAAACATGGTCGAAAAGGAGACAGAACTGAAACAAAAAATAGGATATGTAGGTGATTTATATGAACAGTTTGGTCATTTCACAATTAAAGAACTTAAATCACTCGTTTCTTATTGGTACCCAAGTTGGGACGATGAGCGTTATTCTTACTTACTGAAGAGATACAACATTGATGACAGTGAAAAATTCGGGAAAAGTTCAAAAGGTACGAAAAAGAAAGCAGAGTTTATCTTTTCATTATGTCATGATCCAAAGCTCCTTCTCTTAGATGAACCATCTGCTGGTGTGGATATTGTTTCTCAACGAAAAATGAAGGAAGATTTAATGAGCTTTATGGAAGATGGAGAGAGAAGTATTCTACTTGCGACTCATATTGTTGATGAAATCAAGCAAGTTTGTGATTATATTGCCGTATTAGAGAAAGGGAAGCTTCTATATTCGTTTGATAAAGACGAAGTTTATGAAAAGTGGGCACGAGTATGGGTAGTCAATGTGACAGACACCCTTTTAGAGCATCCGAATGTGCTGATGGTAGGTCGTACACCACCTCAAATTGTCACAAATAATCTGCCCACACTTGAAAACGAGTTGAATAGTCTAGACATAGCGATTACTCATACACAAAGATTAACACTTGAAGAAGTGATTGAGCATTTACAACAGACTCATGCATAAGAAATTGAATGTTAATTACATCTACTTAGTAGGTTATCACAAGCTTAAACATAAGAAAGGTGTTGGATAAACTGGAACGTTTACAGATTCAAGCTTATAACAATAATGATAAAAAGTTCACAGTCATTCCAGAGTCAGGCTGTGCTGTTTTAGGGTTAGTCAATACGCATTATCAAGATCCAAAGCGTGAAGGAATACCGTTTATTTGTCAAAAAGGGTCGTGTCGAAGTTGTGTCATTAAAATTGAAGGAAATGAAGAATTACTGGAACCACCAACGAAAGCAGAACAAATGTCGTTGTCAGTAGGTAAAACGACAATTAAATCAGGTTATCGATTAGCTTGTTTAGCCAAATTTAAATAAGAAATAGATGATAGAAAAAGCTAGTACAAATAAAGTTGTTCATGCCGCTATTAAAGCTTGTCTACTTTAATAGCGGCATTCTTTTTAAGGGCGTCTCATATGTTTTAACTTATTCCATTTCAACATTTGCGGAAAAATAACCGCCACAAAATAAATCGCAAAAAGATCCGTAGAAAAATTTAAGTTAGGAAAAGATGTAACGATAAGGATAACTCCAACAAACGTAATAAATAAGTATAGGTTTAAACGTATCAATGTTTCCTTAGTATAGAGTTTGTATTTTTGGAAGTTATATATAGCAGCTACAAAAGTGAGTAAGCTTAAATCAGTCTGGCGCTTTTGATCTTTATTTATGTCTGTATTCATGATTCTCTCCTTTAGTCAAGCGTTTTTTGAATGAAAAAGTTATTATTCTAATTATATGCCAAGTAAGCGTTTTCGTAAATTGTTAAATTAATTGCAACTACCAATTATCAAGTGAATGAAAAAACTCGCTAATAGGAGTTGTTCTATATAGCGAGCTAAATATTTAATTAAGTTAAATAAACTAAGTCTACTTATGATAAAAAATAAAGACCAACTATGATCAACAAAATAAACAAAATTAGAATAAGAATAAGGTCTTTTTCATTGTAGTAACCATGATTCGTTCCATCAGTTGGTCCTCCATATCCATATCCATATCCACAGTTGTATCCATAGTAACTCATTTATACGACCACCCTTCTGTTATGAATCCTCCCTATCTTACACGATTGAAGAACTTTTTTCGTTCTAGACTGTTATCTCATTCATCATATGCAGGAATATGAAAAATGACAAAAGCCTAATTTTGAGTTTGTGAGATGTAAGGTGAGGAGAGCCATTTCCTACCATTTGAAACTCTAATAAGAGTAATGGTCATTTCTGTTTATTTAAAACATAGACTAGCTCTATATGCTCTTACCAAGGTTTACGCGTTCTAAAACCGATATAATGTGGGAGGTAGTGAAATGGACAAAGCATCTCTTTCTCGTTTTACGGTTCTGATTGCAGCCGTGATAAATGCAGTATTAAACTTACTTGGTTATCAAACAATCTCAGAGCAATTTATTAATGATGTAGTTGCGGTCATTTCAGGTGTTTATTTTATATGGGCAGGTTGGAAGAACAATTATTTAAGTAAGAAGGGACTACAACAGAAAGATGTATTAAAGAAACATAAACTTCACTAATGAATGAGGGTGCCTCTTAGGACACTAGACCAAAAGAGAACCCTCACACAACATGGTTTCAGTTGTCGTTCGTGGAGTGATACTATACAACCATGTTGTATATAGATTGACCGATTGTTTTAATAATATGAGCGTAAAGATTTTGTTTTCTGAAAGTAGTGAACTGATTTCTAATAATGATATCCTTTTACTTCTGTATTGTAATCTGCTTGTCTATCACTAATAATGAATGAGAGGTGGTTAGATGAGTAAAAAGACAGTTCTCTTAATCATGTATGTTTTATCTTTCCTGTTCTTCTTACGTAGTGTATTTCGAATAATGGTGAATGAAGGAACTGGTGGCTATGGCATGGTGATTGTTAGTGCTTTAGTTATGACGCTTATTCTTCGTATTTATTTAAAAGAAAGAAGAAAAGAGAAGGAAAAGCAAGAAATTAAAACAGCATCCGAATAATTAGGATGCTGTTTTCCATTTGAGGAAAACGAACTAAAAAAGAACCTGCCCAAGAAATGACAAGTTCACTTACCTTTAATGTATAGTTCGAAATACGCCAATAACTTTGCCCAGTACTGAACATTCTTTTAGTAGAATGGGAGCCATTGTTGAATTTTCTGGTTGCAGACGAATATAATCCTTTTCTCTGAAAAAGCGTTTTACTGTTGCTTCGTCATCTTCTGTCATCGCCACAATAATATCTCCATTATTAGCAGTTTGCTGCTGCCGAACAATGACCATATCCCCGTCGAATATTCCTGCTTCTATCATACTGTCCCCTTGAATGACAAGAACATACACTTTGTCATCAGAAACAAGGTGTTCTGGTAGGGGAAGATAGTCTTCAACATTTTCAATTGCTGTGATTGGTAGACCTGCAGTAACTTTCCCGAGAACCGGTACATATGTAGTCTTCTTATCTGGAAGTGAAACAGTTTCATTATCTAGTGATAATACTTCAATTGCCCTTGGTTTCGTAGGATCTCTCCTAATAAACCCTTTTTTTTCTAAACGTGAAAGATGTCCGTGAACAGTAGAACTTGAAGCAAGTCCGACAGCCTCTCCAATCTCTCGAACGGAAGGGGGATATCCTTTCTTTTTCACTTCAATTTTAATAAAGTCTAGTATTTCGAGCTGCCGTTTTGATAGCTTTGTCATATAGTACACCTCACTTACTTTCCTAATTATCTAAATTGTACCATGCGAACATATGTAATGCAAACGTTAGTTCTAAAAAAACGTTGACACAAACGAGCGTTCGTATTATCATAAACACGAACAAACATTCTTATTCGGGGTGAATACAATGATTAAACGTTTTACAAGTCAAGAAATCTTTATAATTTTAGCAGCATTGTTTGTACTGTTCTTTATGTATTTAACAATTATTATATCTGCATCGCCAATTGAAGCAAGTGATCTACATGACGAAGTTGAACTAACGGTGGCTTCTGCTGAATTTAAATCTATGTCCGAGCAAACTAGTCATAAATCTCGTTTCTTAGCCGTAAATTCAAATGATGAAAGCAATAACGATGAATAAAGCATTGATTTATTGCCGTGTTAGTACGGATAAAAAAGACCAAGAAACTTCATTAAAAAGGCAAGCAAATGAACTTGTGAAATTAGCTGAGCTGCATAATTTGCATGTTGAAGAAATTATTGAAGAAAGAGCAAGTGGATACGATGTTGATCGTGATGGAATACTTACTGTATTAACGCGTTTAGGAGAAGGAACAGTGCAAGCTCTATTGATTCAAGATGATACTCGATTAGGAAGAGGACACGCGAAAATTGCTTTACTGCACCAACTGCGAAAGTTAAATGTTCAATTATTAACAATACAAGATCATGGGGACTTAACTTTATCGGAAGCTGATGAGATGGTGTTAGAAATAGTCTCAATTGTAGAGGAGTTTCAACGGAAATTACATAATAGTAAAATACGAAGAGGGATGAATGAAGCTATTAAAAATGGTTATCGTCCAGAAGCTAATTTAAAAAGAGGGGTTAGTGGCGGGCGAATGAAAAAACAAGCTCCTTTAGAAGAGATTATCAGGCTTCGAAAAATGGATTTAACTTTTCATGATATAGCAGCAACGTTAAGAGGGTTCGGATATGATATTTCTAAAGCAACTGTGCACAGACGTTATCAAGAATATCAGAATCAGCAAATGAGCGAATAGTCGTACTTCATAAAAACAAGCTGTTTTGGTTGAAAACATAGTCCTGATCATGTAAAGTAGGGAAATGAATGTTTGTTGAAAGAGAGGGTTTTTACGTGCTATCAAAGGAAAAACTAAATAGAATTAATGAATTGTCTAAGCGGGCGAAAACGACAGGATTAACGAAACAAGAAGAAAAGGAACAACAAACGCTTCGCAAAGAGTACATCCAGACATTTCGGAAGTCGTTCAAAAACCAGCTACATTCCGTCACGGTTGTGGATGAAAATGGAAACGATGTTACTCCAGACACGTTAAAAGAAAGCAAAAAAAATCAAAATAAACCGATGCATTGATCAGTCTCCAGTTTAGTCTTTGGAGGCTTTTTTGTGTAAACCTTCCTTCTGTTTGAATGCTTGTGAAAATTAAGGATAAAGTATAAGATGAAAAAGGTAGATATACATTTTAGTTTATTATGGAAGGTAGGGTATTATTATGTCGAAACAAGTAGATCAACTTGCCGTCAATACAATTCGTACATTATCGATTGATAGTGTGGAAAAAGCCAATTCAGGCCATCCGGGGATGCCAATGGGGGCAGCACCTATGGCGTATAGTCTTTGGACACAATTTATGAATCATAACCCAGCAAATCCGGATTGGGCGAATAGAGATCGCTTTGTGCTATCTGCAGGTCACGGATCAATGTTACTATACAGCCTATTACATTTAACTGGCTATGATTTGTCTTTAGAGGAGTTACAAAACTTCCGTCAATGGGGAAGCAAAACACCAGGCCATCCTGAATATGGGCATACACCAGGTGTTGAAGCAACAACTGGACCTCTCGGACAAGGGGTAGCAATGGCGGTTGGAATGGCGATGGCAGAACGTCACTTAGCAAGCACTTACAACAAAGACGATTTCGAAGTTGTCAATCACTATACATATTCTATTTGTGGTGACGGAGATTTAATGGAAGGTGTTTCGGCAGAGGCAGCTTCACTAGCTGGGCATCTTAAATTAGGTCGTCTGGTCGTTCTTTATGATTCAAATGATATTTCATTAGATGGAGATCTTCACATTTCGTTCTCAGAAAGTGTGGAAGATCGTTACAAAGCTTACGGTTGGCAAGTGATTCGTGTAGAAGATGGAACTGATTTGGATGAAATAAATCGTGCTATAGAAGCAGCAAAGCAAGATGAGCGTCCAACTTTAATTGAGGTGAAAACAGTTATTGGCTATGGATCACCTAATAAATCAGGGAAATCAGCTTCGCATGGTGCACCACTTGGAAAAGACGAAGTGCTTCTTACAAAGTCCTCGTATGACTGGACACATGAAGAGGAATTTCATGTTCCTCAAGCTGTAAGTGAATTATTTTCTTCTGTCAAAGCAGAAGGGGAGAAAAAAGAAGCAGAGTGGAATGAACTTTTCGCAAAGTATAAACAAGCTTATCCTGAATTAGCTGCTCAATTTAAGCGTTCGATTACTGGAGAATTACCTGAAGGCTGGGACTCAGAAGCGCCTGTTTATGAGCCTGCTTCAAGCGTAGCAACTCGTTCTTCTTCAGGCGAAGCATTAAACGCTTTTGCTAAAGCGGTTCCTGAATTGTTTGGAGGATCTGCTGACCTTGCTGGATCAAATAAGACATACATGAAAGATTTAGGTGACTACTCCCGCGACAATTACGAGGGTCGTAACATTTGGTTTGGCGTTCGTGAGTTTGCAATGGGTTCTGCGATCAATGGGATGGCACTTCATGGTGGATTAAAAGTATTCGGTGCTACATTCTTTGTATTCTCGGATTATTTACGTCCGGCTATTCGCTTAGCGGCATTAATGAAACTGCCAGTTATTTATGTCTTTACTCATGATAGTATCGCGGTTGGAGAAGACGGACCAACTCATGAACCGGTTGAACAACTCCCAGCACTACGTGCGATGCCTGGCTTGTCTGTTATTCGTCCTGGTGATAGTAATGAGACAGTTGCTGCTTGGAAAGTTGCTCTTGAAAGTAAAGATACTCCAACAGCGCTTGTATTAACTCGTCAAAACTTAAAGACGCTAGATCATACTGCTGAGCTTGCATATGAAGGCGTTAAGAAAGGTGCTTATATTGCTTCTAAATCAAGTGGGGAAACGGACGTTCTTTTACTTGCATCTGGTTCTGAAGTACCTTTAGCAGTTGAAGCTCAAATGGCGCTAGAAAAAGATGGCATTCATGCAGACGTTGTAAGTATGCCGAGCTGGGATCGCTTTGAGGCTCAACCGCAATCTTACAAAGACGAAGTGATTTCTCCAAATGTAAAAATCCGCTTAGGGATTGAAATGGCTTCTTCATTAGGATGGTCTAAATATGTAGGCGATCACGGTGATGTACTTGCCATTGATCAGTTTGGAGCCTCTGCACCAGCTGCAAAGATTTTAGAAGAATATGGCTTCACTGTTGATAATGTAGTTGCAAAAGTGAAAGTACTACTACAAAAATAAATTTGAAATTGACTCTATTGGACACTTTTCCTCACATAATGAGGCTAGTCGGACCTTTAGAGTCAGTTTTTTTTTTGTTCGACAAAACTAGTGCATATCTTCTCCGATTTCAGACAATCATTTTACAAGAGTTCTCGTATACTAATAGAAAATCAAAGTGCGAGAGGGTGTCCATGATGAGACATTATGAGTTGTATATTTTTGAAGAAGATGTTGCTCGTCAATATTACGGACAAGAATCAAAATTATTTTATCTTTTTCTTGAACACGACAAAGTGAGTGGATCGCAAAAAGAAATATTACGCAAACAAATTGAATATATTACAAAACCGATTCCATCTCTTCTCTTACAACAAAAGTTAAATCAAAATCTTGGAAAAGTAGATGAGTATAGAAAGAAAAAAAATACTCATGTGATTGAAATGGTTGAACTAGATTCTAAAGCTGAATTAGTAATTGAAGCGGATGCTCTTTATTTAACTGCAGCAGGATCTTTTGAAGTAGAAACAATGTTTTTTGAAATTCTTAGAAAATGTGAATCTGCATTTTTTGCATTTTCAATTGAAGAACACCGCTATGGTTGGTTAAAACCATTGAAGCAAGAAGATTTCTTACGAACGAATCAATTATAAGTTACACTCGTTCATGATATTTTTCTGAAGTGCTTTTAAATCCCTTGTCATTAAGATATAATAGATAAGGTTAATTCGGGTTTATCCCGATTGTTTTAGATAGCACGAAGGAGGATGTTGGACTTATGTGGATTCATATTTTAGGGTATACACTAGCTGTTGCTGCTGGTCTTGCAATTGGCTTCTTTATAGCACGTAAGACGATGATGTCTTATTTGAAAAAGAACCCACCATTTAATGAGCAAATGCTCCGTGTCATGATGATGCAAATGGGACAAAATCCATCGCAGAAGAAAATCAATCAGATGATGAAGGCGATGCAAAAACAACAATCAAAATAGTTATTGATGGACAAGCACCTCATTTTTTTGGGGTGTTTTTCTACTTTAGTCGTTGTATCGCAAGGAACTTAAAGTGAGGAGAATGGGATGTCAACAGTTGAGGTAAAACAAATAACGTTACAAGATGTATCATTTGAAGAAGATATATTCATTGATGTTCGATCTCCGGCAGAGTTTACTGAATATCAAATACCAAATGCGATTAATGTTCCACTTTTTTCGAATGAAGAACGAGCAAAAGTTGGGACTGCTTATAAACAAAAAAGCAAAGAACATGCTATTGAGCTGGGCTTGTCGATGTATGCACCTAAAATCCTTGCTTTTTTCAAGAAGTTAAAGGGATTACAAGAAGAAATGCCGACTAAACGTATGGTTATTTACTGCTGGAGAGGTGGAATGCGCAGTAAAACGATTGCTGGAACTGTCGGTTTACTAGGGGTAGAGTGTTATCAGTTAGTAGGAGGTATACGCTCATTTAGACAGTATGTTCAGAAAGGGTTAGAGCAAGAAGCACTCAAGAAACGAAATTTTATTGTAGTTGCTGGTCATACAGGATCAAGAAAAACGGAGATCCTTCAGGTTCTTAAGAGAAAAGGGTATCCAGTTATTGACCTAGAAGCACTCGCGGGTCATAGAGGATCGATTTTTGGACATATTGGAATGAAACCAAAAAGTCAAAAGCAGTTTGAATCATTATTATTGGAGCAATTACAGCAACTAGAAAATTCAAGTTACCTAATTATAGAAGCAGAGAGCAAACGAATTGGCCATATCATTCTTCCAGATTTCATTATTAAAGGGAAAGAAAATGGAGTTAGAGTGGAGCTTGATTATCCATTTTGGTCTAGAGTAGAGCATATTTATAATACTTACCAACCTGAAAAATACAAAGAAAATATATATGAGGCAATAATGAAAATGCGTAAATACTTATCATCTCAGTTATTAGATGAACTTGATGTTCTGCAACAAAAAGAAGACTTCAAGTCCATTTTTTCTAAGTTGTTAGAAGAGTATTATGACCCACGCTATGATTATGCTTTCTCAAAATATCAGACGTCATCAATTCATATTGAGTTTGAAGATTTAAATTCTGGGGTTGGAAAAATGATAGCATTTATTGAAAAATATCGTACAAAGATAACAGGCTAACAGGGGTAAAGTCTTTAGGAAAGGTGTCGTATAAATCGTGAATGTGTTCAAAGATTTATGGTGGGTTTTCAAACAAGAGAAAAAGGCATATGGAATAGGAATTATTATTATGGCCATCGTATCTTTTCTTACCCTTGTTCCGCTTTTAATTGTGGGGGTTTCTTACATTTTATTATTAGAAATATCTAAAACCATAAAACAGCTTGAAAGTGTGATTGAGTACTTTTCGTTAATTATGAGCTTTCACTAAAAAAAGAACCTTCTTCATTTTATTTTTGAAGTTGGTTCTCTTTTTCATTTTGATTTTCATAATGATTTAACAAAGAATCTAGTTCTTGGCTTACGGTCAGGACGGCTTGGGAGGAAAGCCCTTTAATTAAGGCTAGTTCTATTAATTCATTGCGTTTTTTCTCGATAATTGTAAGTAATCCTTCGCTCATAGAGATTCCCTTCTTCGCTAAATCTTGTAATAATTATACAAATTACCGACTAAATTTACAACCTTTAGTGGCAGAAAGACATGAAACAATTATTGTGAAACGGTTTAGTAAAGTGAGTTCACATAGTGGCTCATTGCCTTTTAGACTGTTCAAAAAGGGAACTCACCCATAGTCACGTAATGGCAATGGATTAGCTCGTTGCCCGTTTGCACTAATTAAAAAAATTGAAACAACGAGAGCTTTCCTGTATCTTTAAGAGGGAACACCGTCACCGTGTCGTTGAGAAAGGGGTGAACAGCTTGAATGACATTTATGTTTGGCTAACAACAATTGGAGCTGTAGTAATGGCTTCAGTAGCTATGATGATTCGATTAAAAGCAACGAAAAAACCGGTTTCAGAAAAGAAAATCATTTTCCCTCCTATTTTTATGTCAACCGGTTTCTTAATGTTTTTATATGAGCCAGCTAGGCCGGCTTTTTTACAAGTTGTAGAAGCGGTAGCTGTAGGAATGGTCTTTTCCGTTCTATTAATAAAAACATCAAAATTTGAAATTAGGGATCAACAAATTTACTTGAAACGATCAAAAGCGTTTGCATTTTTACTAATTGGCTTATTACTTGTGAGGATTGTCTTTAAGTTGTTAATAGGGGATGCAATAAACGTTGAAGAACTTGCAGGAATGTTTTTTCTTCTTGCATATGGGATGATTATACCTTGGCGGATTACTATGTATATAAGCTTCCGGAAGATGGAAAAGGAACTTGATTCCCAATGCAGTGTTTATCTACAAACGTAACTGTCTAAAACTATATCCTGTAGGCTTTAACGGGGGCAATTTCATACTAGTATCTCTCTAAAGCTACGAGAAGTAGACAAGAAAATTCTTTTAATATAAATGATAGCGAAGGGATTTCCCCTTCGCTATTCTTTCGTATCCTCTTCAGCAAGTTTCTTTAGGGATTTAATTTTCCCGTGTGGATTTTGAGATTCCTTGCGTTTTCTAAATTGTCTTTCCTCTTGTCGTTTGGATTGTGTCATTGTTTCACACCTTTTGTTTAATAAATACTTACGTCAAGCTAATATGTATTCTTCCATATAAGACGTGAACTATTCATTTATATTTACCTCAGTACATGATTGTAGAAGTTAGGTTGTATTAGTAACAAATGTAAATTAACCAAAGGATAACATAAGTTTCGTGTTATCCTTTGGTTATCTAAGGCTTATGATGTTTCAAGCAAATCTTGATACGGCGTCATATCAATATTTTTTTCACGTAATTTCTTTTTAAGAAATTTATGGTCACGTTTAGGCGTTGCTAAAATATAGCCTTTAATAATATAGTCTTGAGTCAAAAGGTCAATTTCATCTTGCAGTGCAAGTTCACCGATTTTACCTGCGATTTTTCCTTTCGCAACATCACGAAACAATTCAGGAACGGGCTCGACTAAATCGTTTAATAATTGACGTTGCTCCTCATCCCAAAGATGTAGCGTTTGTTCGATGTAATAATCTTGCCAGTCAAGAATTGATTTTCCATCTTCTTTTGGAAATCGTTTAAGAAATTTCCGGAACATAAAATACCCACCAATAAACATTACCGTTATAAGAAAGATTGTCCACAAGACAATGAACCACATAAACCAAGTAGGCACCACTTTTCACCTCAGCTCTTCATCATACTTATCCTACCACAAAAAACATTATGCTGGAAATAGTTAAGATGATTCCATATTAGGGATCCTTTTGATAAGATTGATAATCGAGGTGATGAAAAAAATGTTGTATTTGATTGGCTATGCCCTTCACATGTTAGTCTCGTTTTTGTTTTTCTTACTTATTCCTTTTCCCTTTTTAATTAAAGGAAGCTTATTGGACGAGCCTGGTAGATTTGTCCTATTGTTACGGATATACAAACGAATCATATGGTTAGCGCATGGTGGAGTAATAATCGCACTTATATCTGGTTTTATGATGTCTACACAGTGGCTAAGTGTTTGGTTTGTTAGTGTATTGATCATATGGCTTTTCCTTAGTGCACTTTTAGGGATGACAGCAAAAATGGTTCGGATCATCCTTGAAAAAAAAGAAGAACATGCCAAGACCGAAGAAGAAGTTCATAAATTACGATTGTATAGTCTCTTTCTCATGTTTGGTATTATCACAATGTTTTTCGTGAAGTTCATCCTCTATATCTAAAATATGGTAAATAAATGGTAGCTTTTTTGTGAAAACTAACAAATGCTGCGAGAAACGTTTTGCGATGTATACAATGTCAACATTTATTGAAATGGCTATACTGACAATAAGTAATGTATTTGTTAGAGGAGGACTTACTATGCTCATTGGAGTTCCAAAAGAAATCAAGAACAACGAGAATCGTGTTGCGATGACACCAGCGAGTGTGATGACACTTGTACAGGCTGGTCACCAAGTTATCATCGAAAAAGATGCTGGCCTTGGTAGCGGCTTTGCGGATGCGGTATTTATCCAAGCTGGAGCTGAAATTGAAAGTGACCCAGTAGCAATTTGGGAAAAGGTTGATATGATTATGAAAGTAAAAGAACCACTTCCATCAGAGTACAATTACTTCCGTAAAGGTTTAATTTTATTTACGTATTTACATTTAGCTGCAGAGCCTGAGCTTGCAAAAGCGCTAGTGGATAAGGAAGTAACAGCTATTGCTTATGAAACGGTACAAGTAGGACGTACGTTACCTTTGTTAACTCCAATGAGCGAAGTTGCAGGAAGAATGGCTGCTCAAATTGGAGCTCAATTTCTTGAGAAACCAAAAGGAGGTATGGGAATTCTATTATCAGGAGTGCCTGGTGTAAAACGTGGCAAGGTAACCATTATTGGTGGAGGCGTAGTGGGAACTAACGCAGCTAAAATTGCAATGGGTCTCGGAGCAGACGTTACCATTATGGACTTAAGTCCAGACCGCCTACGTCAACTAGATGATTTATATGGAACGGATATTCAAACGTTAATGTCGAATCCTCTTAATATCGCTGAGGCTGTCAGAGAGTCAGATTTAGTTATTGGAGCGGTTTTAATACCAGGTGCTAAAGCGCCTAAGCTTGTAACGGAAGAAATGATTCAATCGATGAAACCAGGCTCAGTCGTTGTTGATGTTGCAATTGATCAAGGTGGAATTATTGAGACTGTTGACAAAATTACAACTCATGATGAGCCAACGTATACGAAATATGATGTAGTTCACTATGCAGTAGCCAATATGCCCGGTGCTGTACCAAGAACATCAACAATCGCATTAACAAATGTAACCATTCCATATGCGCTGCAAATAGCGAATAAAGGCGTACACCGTGCATTGGCAGAGAATCATGCACTAGAACTTGGATTAAACACAGCAGGAGGAGCAATCACGTATGCTGCCGTAGCTGAAGATCTTAAGCTTGATTATCTGCCTGCAATAGAAGCGTTAGAAAGAGTTTAATCAAACAGAGGGTGGACTTCGGTCTATCCTCTTTTTTCATTCAATATTATACTATCAAAAAAGAATTGGTCTTTTTCTCATTGATAAACTAGAGCAAAAAGCGATACCTTGTACTAACTATGTAGTGTAATTTCTGATAAAATAAGAATCACATATGTATAGCTTGTTGTTAGTTTATTTAAGTTAAATGAATTAAGAAAGGAAGATAAATCTCATGAATCAAGAAGATGTGTTAGACGTTTTACAAAAGCTTCGTAATAATGAATTGGATTTATATCGAGTATCAAAGGCTGATTTTCTTCATTTCTGTGCGGTATTACTGAAGCAAGAGGATGCTATTGACTTTCGTGGTAATGCACAACATAGGGGCGAAACGATTTATACCTATGAACCAGGATGGACAAAATAAAAATTTTCGTCATTACTTATTTGCCTGTACATATAATGTCGTAAATACAATAAATAGAATTAGATAAACCGCGTACGTTTCTAGATGGAAATGTACGCGGTTTTATATTGCCAAAAGAATAAAAGGTAAATCTAACGTCGGAGCTTTGCGTACTAGCAAATGCTCTCCAAGTGGTATATTTAGTCGAAATATGAAGGATTTCTATTAATTAAGATGGAAGTTATAAAGGCTATAAAATCAAATAGTTTTGGAGGGGCATATGAATCAAACAGAATTATTAGTAAGCATCACCAAGTATCAACATCCTATCTTAGATGAGCTTGCTGCAATCTTTACGTTTTTGGGGAATGAGGAGTTTTACTTTTTAATAGTTCCTCTTGTTTATTGGTGTATGTCGAAGCAAGCAGGATTTCGATTGTTTTATATATTCCTCATTTCCGTAACAGTAAATGCATTTTTGAAAATTAAATTCGCTGTTAAGCGACCAATTGGCGTAGAAGGAGTAAATTCTCTTTTCATTGAATCAGCCGAAGTAGGGAGTCATTATCCCTATGATTCATTTCCAAGCGGTCATGCCCAAGGTTCGACGACACTTTGGGGGTATTTAGCTTATTTGATGGCTAAACCACTTTTTTGGGTATTATCAATCATTCTTATTTTCTTTATTTCTTTATCTAGACTATATTCAGGTCTGCACTGGCCATCAGATGTTCTAGTAGGAATTTTTGCTGCGATTATCCTCTTAGTAATAGCAGTTCGCTTGCAAAATAGATTGTCTAATTTGTCAAGTAAATATCACTGGTCGTTAGCAACAGTTGTTCCACTTCTGCTTGTTTTCATATTCCCAGAAGAAGAAGGAGTGAAATATGCAGGATTTTTGTTTGGGGCAGGAATTGGTTATTTACTTGAGGCGAGAACAGTTCAAATGCTCATCCCAACAAACTTATGGAAGAAAGTAGCTGCCTACCTTATTGGTGTAGGAGGTTTATTTTTTCTACAAGTAGGGTTAAAGGCTATATTTCCTGAAATGATCGTGTTCGATTTTATTCGTTATGGTTGTATTGGCTTATGGGGTTTACTTGGAGCTCCATATGTATTTGTGAAGTTGAACATATATAAAACCAACAAAGAAGTTCCATTGAGCGAAGTTACTGTAAGGTTTTAGAAGGCTATAAGTGTTTTTTCATAAAAATAAAGAAAGGTGTCAGTGGATGTAACTGACACCTTTCTTTTGAGTTGACCTTTAAAGAACAGTTTAAGTGAAGGGACAGACGGGAAAGAGAAGAAAAAGAGGAGGGGTTGTAATGAATCAATATGAAAAAGAATCAAATGCAAAGCATCGGAATAACGAAAATGTAGCATTTAAAAAAAGTAGAAAAAAACAAGCCGAGCGAGATCAACTTGTAATGCCTATCGATGAGCTTCCACTAGAAGAAATTAACCATGAAGCAAAGGAAGAGAGAAACAAAAAGAAAACAAAAAAGGATTCTTCAAGTGAGTAGTGATGACCGGATTGATAACTTGCATGAGTAAGTAGCATGTCTTTATGGAAAATAAATATTTATAAAGAAGCTCACATCCGTTATTGATTGCATATTATGTATCAATAATAGAGAACGGAGCGATGAGGATGGCTACGAATAAGAAAAAGAAGAAAGCGGCTCCAAAAATAGCAGCAAGTGAAAAGTATCAATATACGATGAAGCTCGTTACCTCAGAAACATGCTTTATTTGTAAACAACAATGTCCTAGAGGATTGGCCTATTTAGAAAAAATGAGCAAACCAGGGGCTATCGGTAAAGGCGTTCCTTGCAGGTTAACAAAGGGCAGAGGATTCAAATAAAAAACGTAGATGGAATAGCAAAGGGACTAGACTTACTATAAAGTTTAGTCCTATTTAGTATTGTATAGGATATGCTTGCTATCTTCCTCAATATATCAGATATTTCATAAGATAAATTAATAGTTGTGCGAATAAAATAGCTCGTTCTAGCCTCATATTAAAAAGGACGTGCATCATAAAACCACTAGAGGAGATGAGAGTTTGAAACGTCCAACAAAACCTGTCATTGGAATTTCTAGCTCGGTTGAATACCATAATGAAATTCAGAGTGTTCTTGTACATGAGAAATACACTCGCTCAGTGATTGATGCCGGAGGGATACCAATTGTTTTACCATTAGCTACAGATGGAATGGCAGAACAGTTGGTTTCCATATGTCATGGTCTCATATTAACTGGTGGAGAAGATATTGATCCATATTATTATAAAGCAGCCCCTCATCCGAAGTTACAAAAGA
The DNA here is from genome assembly GCF_037027555.1 of Halalkalibacter kiskunsagensis. Taxonomy (NCBI): domain Bacteria; kingdom Bacillati; phylum Bacillota; class Bacilli; order Caryophanales; family Bacillaceae; genus Halalkalibacter; species Halalkalibacter kiskunsagensis. The sequence goes on from NZ_JAXBLX010000010.1 coordinate 39,195, forward strand.
CGAATGGGAAACGTGACAAACTAGAGATAGAACTCGTTCAATATGCCAGAAAACAGAATAAGCCCATTTTAGCAATCTGTAGAGGGGTTACGATTGCTAATGTAGCTTTAGGAGGAACTGTCATACAGGATATCGAAGCAAGTTTACCAAATGCTATCAACCATTCTCAAAAAGCTGCAAGATCAGAGCCTACGCATGATATTCATCTTGATCAAACGAGTCGATTATTTCAAATTTTTGATTCTCAAAAAATCCGAGTGAATAGTATGCATCATCAGGCGATCGATGAGCTTGCTCCTTGTCTTAGAAAAGTTGCTACTGCTCCAGATGGTGTTATTGAAGCTGTTGAAGGAAAAACACCTCTGCTGTTAGGAGTTCAGTGGCACCCTGAGGAAATGGCGAACGATAATCGAAGTATGTCTCTTCTATTTGAAGAGTTCATTGCAGAGTGCTTGCATAACGTACAGGTTGAAAGGGAGTATTAAAATGGATACCAGTATAACAAATTATGTTTGGTATGCAAGTTATGGATCCAACTTAAATATGGAGCGCTTCTTGTGTTACATAAGAGGCGGTAAACCAGAGGGTTCTGAAAAGGTAGAAGTTGGTTGTACGGACCAATCGCTTCCGATAAAAGAATCAACCTATGTGATGAATTATCCTCTTTATTTTGCTAAAGAGTCACGACGTTGGCAAAAACAAGGAGTTGCTTTCATTGGATTGAGTAAGGATGAGAAATACAAAACGTATAGTAGAAAATATTTAATAAAAGAAGATCAGTTTATAGACGTTGTCAAACAAGAAAACAATGGGGTAGAATTACAATTTGATTTAAATGATGTAATGAAACGTGGGTATAGGACTTTAAGAGATTCTTGGTACGGTACGATTTTATATTTAGGTAAAGAAGAAGGGATTCCAATCTTTACATTTACAGCTGATTGGGACCTGGATGTTCCTTTTAACAATCCGTCTAACGAATATTTAAAGATGATCATATCAGGGTTAAAAAAGAATGTAGAGCTTAGCGATAGTGAAATTATCAATTATTTGTGTGAGAAGCCAGGTGTCGCCGGTCATTACAATCGCGCAGATATAGAACAGTTAATTTAGTATTTGAAAAGAGAATGGATCATAGCTAAAAAAGCGTAAAGTACTATAATTATTGAAATACAAATATCGAAAATATGACATTTGTAGTAATGTGTAAGTACAGGTACAAGTCAAGTAAAGAACGAAATTCTGAAAAATATAAAGGGGAAGGGGAATCATGATTTGAACAAAAATCGGGAAGAACCGCTTTAATTTGATGGACGTGAAGTAGTAAGGCGATTTCTAGTAGAGAAGTTGTGCAAGAATACGTAATAAAACGAAATCAAGTGAATAAGCACATAATTTATCCATGTTTTCCGTTTATTCTAAACTCAGGAGTTCTCGATGTGAAAATAATTGAATAGTCTTATTAGCTGTAATATAAATACATAGATGAAATTTAATAAACCCTGCCCTGTAAGGGGCAGGGTTTATTACTAGAGGGATAATACTAAAATTCCTTAGCAACAAATGTAGCCTTCGTTAACCCTTCATTAATAATATCTTCTGATTGGTCTGGAAATTGATTATGTCCTTCTACAATAACGGTAGTCATATCTTCAACACCCCAGAAATGTAGCATTGTTGTGACAAAGTTTACAGCCATCTCTGCTGATTGTGCTGGCCCTTCAGAATAAACTCCGCCTCGTGCATTTAGTAGAGCTACTTTTTTCTCTGTAAGTAAGCCAACTGGACCTTCAGCTGTATATCTGAACGTTTTGCCAGCTTGTGCTAAATAATCTAAATACGTATGCAAGACAGCAGGAACAGTGAAGTTCCATAGTGGGAAAGCAAATACTACTTTATCAGCTGCTAGAAATTGGTCTAGGTATTTCGTAACAGTTTCAGTTGCTTCTCTTTCACTTGGAGTTAACTCTAACTCTCTTGCCAGTTTAAACATACCATTAATTTTGTCTGTATCATAATAAGGAAGGTTCTCTTCGAATAAATCTAATTCTGTAATTGTATCTTCTGGATGCGATTCTTTATAGCTATCAAGGAACGTATGATAAAGTTTTACGCTTACTGATTGTTCAATCGGTCTAGAGTTCGCTTTAATAAATAGTACATTTGCCATGGATAAAACCTCCGAAATAAATATAGTAAATGTTGTTGTAGCAACCTTTCGTGGGGGATAATGTTGTTATAGCAACTATATAGGCTGAATGTCCTATTATAAAAAACATTGGACATTCTTATTAACTTTTGAGAGGAGCCTTTCCAATTCAACTAGTTCTTCTTTGGTGAAATCTTTACATACAATGTCATTAAACTCTTCAGCAATCGGAATTACTTGGTCCCCAAGCTTTTTGCCACAAGGTGTCAAGTAAAGCTTTAAAGAACGACGATCGTCTAAGCAGCAACTTCTTTTAATAAATCCTTTTCGTTCAAGGTTAGAAGCCATTCTTGCGACGTTTGTTTTGTCTTTATTTAGCTTTTGTGCTAATTGAATCTGCGTTAAGCCATCTTTTTCCCACAGGAGCATCATAATTAAATTTTGCTCAGGAGCTAGATTAAAAGGCTCTAATTTTGCTTTAACAAAATTAGTTAAATGTAAATCTGTTTTATGAATCTTAATACTTATATAGTCTTGAAAAGAAAGTTCCAAAATGCATCCCTCACTATAAAGTTGCTATACATACTACTTTACTTTTGTAAGTATAAAGAACAGATAAGAGTTTGTCAAACGACCCGTTTGGCTGTTTATTATTTTTAGGGGCATTTCTACATACATTGATTTCTAAGGGTGTTTGGTTGAAGTAGGTGAGGTTTATATCTTATAATAATAGAAATACAAATCGGAGGTAGATTATGTCAAAAGATAGTTCATTTGATATTGTTTCAAAAGTTGATTTATCCGAAGTCACAAATGCAGTGACAATGGCTACAAAAGAAATACAGACTCGCTATGACTTTAAAGGAAGTAAAAGCAGCATTGCATTTGAAAATGAAGAGCTTATATTAATATCTGATGATGAATATAAAATGGAGCAGTTAAAAGATGTTTTAATTAGTAAACTCATTAAACGTGATGTGTCAATTAAGAATTTAGATTATGGCAAGCTTGAAGGCGCTTCAGGTGGAACCGTTCGTCAACGTGCAAAACTCATACAAGGGATTGATAAAGAACAAGCGAAAAAGATCAATACAATCATAAAAAATAGTGGTGTAAAAGTGAAAAGTCAGATTCAGGATGATCAAATTCGTGTTACTGGAAAAAAGCGTGATGATTTACAAGCGATTATTGCAGCCATACGCGAAGCGGATCTGTCGATTGACGTGCAGTTTATTAATTATCGCTAATACAAATAGGAAGACTGATTCTGGGGTACCCCACGTTGAATTAGATCCAATAAAGAAAGAATTTTAGGGAATTATAAAAAGCAGGCTCATTCACAATGTGTAGTGATCCTGCTTTTTTATTATTTTATTCCTTTTCCTCTAATACAATAATTTTTTGTGGAGTTGTTTGTGCGGAGATACTTCTAGTTGTTATTAACAGCGATTCCCTCCTCAAAGAATTCATCGGTTGTACCTTGATCGAATAGTAAGACTTCATTTGATAATGGAAAAATCATCTGTCATAAATTAAGATTATTTTTTTTGATAGCTTTTTTAGAAAAGATTAATCAGACCTTTCCAAATTTCTTTGACGTGGTAAGTGTTATTTTTTATTTCTACTAACATCAAATAGAATGTTAGTAGAAATAAAAACCCCTTAAGGCAGCACAGAAGCGCTATCTTAAGGGGGGATGTTTATTTAGCTCGTGGAGTACTCTTAAATGAAATGGATCTATGGGCACCATCACAAAAAGGTTGGTTATTTGAAGCACCACAGCGACAGAGAGTGAAGGTTGGTTTTGTAACAAATACGTTTCCTTCTGCATCAATCAACTCTACTTCACCTGTAACCCGAAGTGAACCATTGTCGTTTACTTTTATAACTACCTTATTGCTTTCACTCATTCATGCCACTCCTTCACTTTTTATTGATCGATGAGGACAAACAATGAAAAATGAAACTAGACTAAGCTGAATTTCTTTTTGCTTTTTTTATGCGAATCGCTTTAATCTTTGCAATATTTAATACGAAATTATCGTCTGTAACAATGCAGTCCTCGCCATTTATATTGAGGCGATACATTTCCTTTCTAATATCTGACTTAGTAGTGAAATCAACTTTCTGTCCGCTAAGAAATTCAACGGATACTTGAAATTTTCGCATACTAATCAGCTCCTTTAGGAAAGTATAACACGTTTCTTTAATAATCTATAATTTCCTTTTTCTGATTATTATGTTAAAAGTGATTTATATAGTAAAAGAATTCACAAAAGAATAGAGGATATCTCTCAAGGCTCTGACCTTTTGAGACACCCTCATGTTTTTTGTTACATGGTTTGAGTTGTTTTTTGTGTGAGGTGTATCAAAACCATGTAACAATCATTATTCGTATTAATTAGTAAACTTATTCATGAAAATATTAATTTATGGAAACGCTTGCAAAAAATCCTTTGAGCTATATAATAAACTTAGGAACAAAGATTGAGAAAAAAGGGCGGTAATCCTAGAATAAAAAGGATAATATAAAAAAAGGAAGGGGTTGGTAAGATGGTAACGACAGAGGAATTAAGACAAGAATTTGAGAATAAGCTACAAAGAGAGCTTACGGAAGAAGAAGTCAAGTTTATTCATTGGATGACTGCATTACAATCCCATGAAGCATCAGCTTAAATATCAAGGAAGTATTTCTTGATATACTCCATAACATCATTCTTCATCAAATGAGGGAAGAGGTTCATCTCCTTACGATAGCCACGACATACAATTAAATAGTTACACCGTTGTTCGATTATACCTTGATCATACACAATGATTCCTTGTTTGAACATTGTTTTTTTAACCTTACCTAAATCCATCCCTACGTTGTTTATTATTTTCTCCAAAAAAAGAATATAAGGTTCAGTAAACTTAACATTCGAATTTTTTACTTTCTCGATATCTTGCAGCAAAACTCTTCTTACTAATGGGAGATAAATAAAGTCAAATACTAATTCTTCCTCTTCTTTATTTAACATGCAGATCACCTTTTTATTTCACTATACAAGAACACACGTTCGTTTGTCAATTCTCTTGCACTTTAACGACTTATAAAACCGTCTAATCGAAAAGGACTATACGTGTCGATTGAATGGGCCATAATAGCACCGGATTTAGGGAGATGTTTTCTTAATTCTCGACAAGCATTTACTCTATAATCATTAAGGTGTGTAATATTGGAATCATACTTAACAAGAACTTCAGCCATAACAGAGATGGAAGTAACTTGTTCATTATGAGCTTCATCAAAGTATGTCTTAATAATACGTACATCAGTAACTTTTACAGTGTTGCTTCGAACGTCTTTTAAGCTATTTAAACGATGACACAACTCCTCATCTTGTTTATCTGCTTTTAAGTAAAAATAGATGCTTGCTTCACAAAAGGCTTTTCCTCTATACAAGTGATGACCTCCTATTTTAGTCTAGAATCTATTTTAGCAGAAAGGAAGAATATGAAGCAATTAGCATAGAAACGAAATCATTCTTTCTATACTACGTTTAATAATGGGGAAACGAGTTAGGAAGGATTTTGATGTTAGCGGGAAAAAGAATGAGTCATTGTCGGTGTGGGATGTATCAGGAGAACTCCAGCGCTGCACATCAGCTAGTATTCTAAGTGCTGCAGGGTAACGCTGGAGAGCAATAAATATTATAGTGAATAGTCTATTTCTCTTATGTTGTCTTTATATTGCTCTCTAATTTGGCTCACTTCTTCTTTCATTTGCTTCTGTGCAAGTTCTTCGGTATCTGAAGACCCAAACTGAAGTATATAATCACCATTTTGTAAAAAAGCTGTTACTTTCCAATGCACCATAGACATCGCCTCCTAAAGGTGTAATGTAACAAAAATATATTCAGATATATGCTAAAAAATGATGAAATAGCATTGAATAATTTACTGGATTTTACTCTGAATAAAACGAAGTTCCAAATAAGTGTGATCATGTTCAATTATAGTCTAGAAAAATAGAATGAAATGAAGTGCTTGCGTATTTTTTTACTTTAGGGAAATGGGGGAGAATAATGAAAAAAGAACAGACTTATCGCTTTGAGACACAGGCAATTCATGCAGGTTATAAGTCTAAACATCACCTTGATAGTTTAACTCCACCAATTTATCAAACTTCAACATTTACTTTTTCCACGTTGGAGCAAGGAGCGCAGCGATTTGCGGGAAAAGAAGATGGATATATCTATTCGCGCCTTTCAAATCCTACTGTTTCAATTTTAGAAGAACGCATCGCGCAATTAGAAGTGGGAGAATCGGCACTGGCGTTTGCTTCTGGTATGGCAGCTGTATCGTCAGTGCTAATAGGAATGACAAAGGCTAATGATCATATCCTATGTTCAAAAGGAGTTTATGGCTGTACGTTTGGGCTGTTACAAATGTTAAAGGGAAAATACAATGTTGATCATACATTCTCTATTCTGGATACGGAAGAAGAAATTCTTTCAAGTATTCAAGAAAGAACAACCTGCATTTATATTGAAACTCCAATAAATCCGACAATGAAAGTAATTGATTTAGAGCTAGTCATTTCGGTTGCAAAGAAAAAGGGAATCAAAGTTGTAGTCGATAATACGTTTTCTACCCCATATTTACAAAAACCATTACAATTGGGCTGCGATCTAGTCATCCATAGTGCAACGAAATACATTGGTGGTCATGGAGATGTAGTAGCAGGAATAATTGTAGGGGATGAAGAAACGATTCGTTACCTAAAGAAAACAACTCAAAAAGATATTGGCGGTGTCATTTCGCCATTTGATGCGTGGTTGCTAGTACGTGGAATCAAAACACTTCCAGTTAGAATGGACCGCCATTGTAAAAATGCTGAAACGCTTACCGTACAATTGAAACAACACCCGAGAATAAAGGCTGTATACTACCCTGGGGACAAAGACCACCCAGATCACGAGATTATGAAGAGACAAATGGAGAAAGGTGGAGGGCTTCTTTCATTTGAAGTAGATGGGACATATGAAGATACTGTTCATGTGGTCAATCAGCTTAAATTAATCCAAATTGCTGTAAGCCTAGGTGATGCAGAAACACTCATACAACATCCAGCTTCGATGACGCATGCTGTCGTCCCTGAAGAAGCGAGAATTGAAATGGGGATTTCCAATAAATTATTGAGATTATCAGCTGGCCTTGAAGCACCAGAGGATATTTGGGAGGATTTAAAGCAAGCACTAGACTCATTGTCTTAAATCTATAAAAATAATTAGAAACAGCCTCATTTAGCTAGTAAATGAGGTTGTTTTCTTTTTTACAATATTGTTGACAGCTCACTACATCATCACGTAATCAATTTATAGCAAATTTAGAAAGCTTGAGTTTATTTTGGAAAGTAAATAAGGTTTCTAATAAAAAGTATGGCCGGCTTTCTGACAAGTTCATACTCAGTTCATATTGAACGTTTATAATATGTGAAGAAAAGAAGAAAAAGATCAATATATGTAGAAGAGGTGCGGGGTTTTGGTGAAAAATGACATTGGAAATCAAATAGAGCATTTGGTTGCGTCACAACTACCTAATGTTGCAAATCGAGTTTATCTCCAAAAGAATTCAATTAATCAAATAATAGATAATTTAAAAAGACAAGGTGTAAATGCTCAGTTGTGTAAAAGAAATAAGATGGTGGATCAGATCCATCTATTTAAATGCGATATGTGATACGAAAGACAAGATTAGACACTATATAAAGTAAGTAAATGTAAAGTGGTGAAGGTGAATTGAAAAAGAAAGTAAAGGCCAATTAATCAAATTTTGAAACATTGTTTAATTTCAAACGTAAATGGAATGGCATTCACTTTCTTTATGCTTATTTTATTGTTCAATAATAGTTCATATTCAGTTTATGTAGGAGTGATACAATATCAAATAGGTAATTAGTCTGTAACACTAGTGAAAATTATTTTAAACTGGTAAGAAAAATATGATTTTATTAATTTGTGGAGGTAAGCAGATGGTCGTTAAAAAAAGCATTTGGCCTATATTCATCATTATGATAATGATCTTAGTTGGTTGTAATTCTGAAACTACTGACAATCAAGTGTCAGCAGATGAAGAGATATTACCAATTCATCCGGTTGAAATCAGTGAAGTTACAACAGGTGAATTAACGAGCGAATTAACTTTAACAGGAAATGTAATGGCTGGTTCACACATGGTTGTTCTACCAATGTTAACAGGTGAAGTAAAAGCTGTGCATATAAAGAATGGAGATACAGTTCAACGAGGAGATATGCTAATAGAATTAGACGCTACTGATATGGAGTTAAGTATTGCTCAAGCGACTGCTGGGTTAGAGGCTGCCCAAGCAAGTTTAACAAGTGCAAAAAACATGAGGGAACAGAGCGTTAAACAAGCTGAGCTACAATTAAAACAAGCAAAGGACATGTATGATATGGTAGCAAATGCAAAAGCACCTGAGAACACGGCTCTAGCAGATGTGCCAGAAGAGCTTCAAGGGGTTTTTGCTAGTTTACTAGGTGGTAACATGCCAACTGAACAAGATAAGAACCAAGCAAAAACAGCTGTAAAGCAAGCGGAAATGGGTTTGGAACAAGCAAAAGCAACCGATCAAATTAAGGCAGCAGAATTGTCAGTTAAACAAGCAGAAATTTCAAAGCAGATGGCTGAACAACAGAAGAGTCATTCTGTTGTCACAGCTCCAATGTCGGGACAAGTAACTGGTCTATCTGTTAGTGTAGGTGAAATGGCTTCCCCTCAAGCTCCACTAATGCAACTAGTTCAAATGGATACACCCATTGTTGAAGTGCAAGTAAATGAAACGATGTTACCTAATCTTGAGGAAGGGCAAACGGTTGCTGTTCATATTCGATCTTTCAATCAAACATATGAAGGAAACATCAGGCACATAAGCCTCATTCCTGCTGAGCAATCACGTTCTTATCCAGTTGAAATTGAACTGGCAAAAGCAGATTCAAGCCTCCGAGTCGGAATGTTAGCAGAAGTAAAAGTTGATACAGTTTCGTTTACTGAACAAGTATTAGTTCCAGTTGAAGCTGTAATCGAAGAGAATGGAGAACAATTTGTCTATGTTACCTCTGATGGAGAAAGTGTAGAACTCCGTATTATTACGACTAACGGGGAAACAAGAGAATGGTTTGGGGTTGATAATGGACTTAGTGATGGAGAATACGTCGTTGTCAAAGGAGTACATCAACTTTATGATGGTGCTTTGGTTAATATTCGTAATGATATTGACCCGACATTCAACCAACAAGCTGATATAAATGAGGACAACGAGATTACAGAAGATGAGTACGATGAATCTTCTGTTAAAGGAAACTAAAAACGGAGGTACGTTAGTTGAAGTTGATAAATGAATCTGTCAAGCGACCGGTTGGTGTCATTATCATCACACTTGTAATGATGATATTAGGAGGAGTTTCCTTAACTGGGTTAAAAGTTGATTTAATGCCAGATATGGATTTACCTGTTGCAGTTGTCATGACACCGTATAATGGTGCTGCCCCGCAAGAGGTGGAAAATTTGGTTACTAGGCCCCTTGAAGGTGCCGTAAGTGCTACTGAGGGGTTAGATACGATGCAATCGATATCAGCCCAAAACCAATCACTCATTTTGTTAATGTATGATTTTAATACCGATTTAGATACAGTTATGCTAGACCTTAGAGATCGGATTGATATGGTTCGTCAAGCGCTCCCTGAAGGTGCTGGTTCACCAAGTGTTATGCGTTTTGATCCGAATCAAATGCCGATTATGCAAATTGGAATTTCAGCAGATATGGATTTAACGAGACTGACTCACATTGCAGAAGATTCGATTATTCCTCAAATGGAACGGATTCCAGGTGTGGCTCAAGTCGAGCTAACAGGTGGACAGCAAAGAGAAATTATTGTTGAACCGGATCTGACTATGTTACAACGGAATGGCTTAACTTTATCTCAATTATCTCAGGTTATTGGCGGAGAAAGTATGAGTGCTTCTGCAGGAGAGGTTGAGCGTGGAGGTCAGGAAGTTCCATTACGTATTGTAGGGGATTTGCGTTCAACGGCTGACATCGAGGATATAAATATACCACTACCAACTGGAGGGACGTTAAAGCTCTCAGATGTTGCAACAGTAAAAGATACGTTTAAGGATACTTCATCTTTAGCATATGTTAATGGGGATCCAACGCTAAGCATTGATATCGTTAAGCAAGGAGATGCGAATACAGTAGACGTATCTGATTCTGTTACGAGCCAGATAGAAGTAGTTGGACAACAGTTATCTCAAGATGTAACCTTAACAAAAATTATGGACTCTGCCGACTTTATCAATGACTCGATCAAAAGTGTTGTAATAAATATGATTCTTGGTGGAGTGATGGCTGTTTTCGTACTTCTTATGTTTTTAAGAAGTTTTAGAAGTACATTAATCATTGGATTAGCCATACCTATTGCCTTAATTTCTGCTTTCACATTGCTTTACTTTGCTGGGCAAACAATTAATATTATTACATTAGGTGGATTGGCACTAGGAATTGGATTGTTAGTAGATAGCTCCATTGTTATTTTAGAAAATATATATAAGTACAGGGAAAAAGGGTATAGCCGCGTTGAAGCTGCCAAGAAGGGGGCATCAGAAATTTCTTCGGCTGTTGTAGCATCAACGTTAACTAGTTTAGTGGTATTCCTTCCTATTGTGTTCACTGGGGGAATTGCTGCTGAACTGTTTATGCCGTTAGCATTAACCGTTGGATTTACATTAATTGCTTCATTAATTGTTGCTTTAACGGTCGTTCCGATGTTATCAGGCTTGCTATTGCCGCGAATTTCTGTTGAAGAAGATCCGAAAGGCTTAGCAAAAATAAGTGCAAATATAGGGAAGTTTTTTGATGAAATTGATAATCTATATCGCTCTGTTTTAAAATGGGTCATCAATCATAAAAAGACGATTGTATTTGGAACATTGTTTTTGTTAATAGCTAGTTTAGGTGGCGTGAAGTTCGTCGGTGTTGAACTAATGCCAGCGTTTGATCAAGGTGAGATTTCAGCTAGCTTTGAAATGCCTCCGGGTACGTCTATGGAGGAAACGCGCGAGACTCTTACTCAGCTTGAGGAATATTTATTAGATACTGGTGCAACCGAAGTCGTGTATACCTCTGTTGGTGGAGGAGGTATGATGGGCATGGGACGTGAAGGAGGCTCCAATAGTGGCAATCTCTATATCCGTCTTGTTTCATCTAGTGAGAGAGCGGTAACGACCAATGAAGTCATTGCAGGATTTAGTGAATTTGCAGAAACAATTCCTGATCTAGACTTTACTGTTCAATCATTTGAAAGTGATGGCATGGGTGGGAATCCAATTGAAATTGAAGTAAGAGGAGAAGATTTTGATACTCTTAACTTACTTGCCGATGACATTCGCGATATTATTAGTGAAGTTCCAGGCGCAACAAACGTGACACATTCGATGGGGGAAACAAGGCCAGAGATGCAAATCCATGTTGATCGTGATATCGCATCTCAATATGGCTTATCGTATGGAGAAGTTATGCAATCAGTTATGAACAGCGTCACAGGGGTTGTTGCAACCCAAATGAGAACTGATGGCCAGGAAGTTGATGTTACAGTTATCTTGCCGGAAGAATCTCGCGATAATTTCAATCAAGTTCAAAACCTTCCTTTATTAACTCCTACCGGTGATACGATTTTATTATCGGAGGTTGCTGATTTCGTACAAGCAGATGGACCGACTGCTATTAACCGTCAAGACCAAACACGAGGAGTGTCGATCACAGGCGATATTATGGAGCGAGATTTAGGAAGTGTCATGTCAGACATAGAAGCAGAATTAGATCAGTATATTTTCCCAGAAGGTTATGATTATCAAACTGGTGGGGATTATGAAATGATGATGGATGCCTTTATTGATCTGACTCTTGCGCTAGTGCTAGCTATTTTTCTAGTTTACGCAGTAATGGCCTTCCAATTTGAAAAAGTTATGTATCCTTTTATAGTTATGTTTAGTTTACCAGCTACTTTTATTGGGATTATATTAGGGTTTGTCTTAACAGGTAGACCACTAAGTACACCCGCCTTTATAGGTGTCATAATGCTTGCTGGGATCGTTGTGAATAATGCGATTGTTTTAGTTGATTACATTAATAAGCTAAGAGAGCGTGGGCTAAACAGAGAAGAAGCCATATTAGAGGCAGGACCAACAAGACTACGTCCAATTCTTATGACAATGCTTACGACTGTACTCGCCATGGTACCACTTGCGATTGGATTTGGTGAGGGAGCAGAACTTCAAGCCCCAATGGCAACAGTTATTGTTTTTGGTTTGTCTTTCTCAACATTGATCACTTTAGTTCTTGTACCAGTTATGTATATTTATACTGATAACTTTACGAATTGGTGGAAAGGCTTATTCACTCGTAAAAAGAAGCTAAGCAATGAAGTCGATGCAGAATAAAAGCTTTCATTGAATGAAAGCATAAATTAAATACTGCTTCAAAATATAAAAAGCACCTAGCTGTCTAATGAAAAAACTGTCTAATTTTTTGGGGGCACTTCAGCTATAGGTGCTTTCTTTTCTTTTTCCTTGTTAATTCTAGGTCAATTGTTCTTCTCCCTCTAATTAAGATTGCAATAGGGCTGTGTCCTTTTTTAATAAATAGCCATCTTTAAACTTACGTAGTTCATAAGAAATAATAAAAAGCAAATGGTTCATATTGTTCAATGGTTTTCATTACTTTTTTCTCCATACTCCGTTTTGTAAGAATTTATAATTGGTAGCGTATACTATCTTTTCCCATTCCTTCAAATACTGTCACACCGAACCCTTCATTAGCTATAAAAATCATGTGTAATCAGTTGAAAGTTTAATAGAAGAGGAGTAAAGTTAGAGAACGAAGTATTAAGGGAGACGAAACAGTAGTGTGTCTCATGAAGAGAAAAGGAGAAAAGGTATGAGAGGAGCAATCAATCAACGTTTATATGTAATTTATTCGGCAATATTGTCTCTTTTTATTATCAATATGTTTATCTCAAGCAACGTCCTGACATATATTGTTGGTTTATTAGCAATCCCAATGCTATTTATTTCTTTTTGGGGAGCAAACAAGTTATTTCGTATATTGGGCTGTGTTTTTATTTCGTTTGCGCTCATCCTGTTTATTTATGCAGGATTACCAATTTATGAAATTCCATTATATATGACTTCTACGATGCCACTATTGGCCTTTTTAACGCTCTTACCTTGGATGAATAGTATTGTAAGGGCAGGCCGATTTGATCGTCGTATCAATGAAGTGATGAAAGAGAATGTTTCTGATCTAGGAAAATTATACGTTAGAAGCTCTTTCACAACGTATATACTATGCTCTTTTATTAACCTTTCAGCGTTGTCATTATCACAGGACGTACTTTTAGAGAATATGTCAAAAATGAAGAAGAAGATAAAAGACTCATTTATTAGCAGGACAACATTACGAGCATTTGCTGTTGCCCTTGTGTGGAGTCCAATGGAGATAATCGTTGCGATCACAGTAGATGCAACGGGAGTTAGCTATCTTTCCTATCTACCATGGCTGTTTTTATGTTCAATCTTTGTTTTATTAATTGACTGGCTATCCAGTAATAAAAGGTTTAATACAATTTCGTATGAAGTGTCTAGTGTAAGGCGGCCTCGAGAGATTCAACCGAAGCAAATCGCAAAACAAATTGCTCAACTGCTTTTTGCTTTAACGATTTTTCTAGTGGTTGTTGTATCAATTGGAAATTATTTTGATTTAAACTTTATTTTGTCTGTCACATTAGTGATCTTACCGTTTTCATTTGGATGGGCAGTGATGATGAAAAGGTGGCGTAGTTTCTTTGCTATTGGTTGGTCAACTTGGAAGCAACGTACGAATAGTATGCAGAATTTTGTCGTTCTTTTTTTATCTCTTGCTTTCTTTTCCAGTAGCTTAAATGAGACTCCTTTCCTTCAACTGATTCAACAACCTTTTCTAGCTTCTACAGAAAGACCTCTAATGATTTTAGTATTAATTCAAGTCACCTATCTTGTAATGAGCATGATTGGAGTACATCCGATCGCAACGATCGGTGTGTTAATAGAGGTATTACAACCATTGTATAGTGTTATGAATCCTTTAAGCATTGGAATGGTTATGATTACAGGAGCATTAGCAACCGCTACAGTCGGTGTGTACGGTGTTACTGTTACGATGACATCTATGAATACAAAACAAAATCCTTATCGAATCACACTCCGTAACTTACCTTTTGCGCTTTTGTTTGGGGCAGTGGGTACCTTGATTGGTTTTTTGTTGCTATAAATAGAAGATTGGGGTAGATGCTAGCACAGCATCTACTAGTTTTAGTGATAGTTTCCTGAATTAAGTATAAGCAAAGTTGCATAAAGAAGACTGCTTGGAAAGTCAGAATAATAAGTTTTGAAAAATAATTGACAATTACAATTGGAAAATTATATATTAATACATGGTAAGATATTCAATAGAAATGGAGGGTTACAAAATGAAAAACGTAATGGTTGTAAACCGAATAATTTCATATTTAACATGTGACCCGCCAAAAGTATGTAGATTGTTCGCAATCTAATATAAGCTAAGCATATTTGGTATCTTTATCGCAGGTCGCTAATCGGTGACGTGCGTTTTTATATTGTCTTCTCTTAAGACATCATGCACTCTCGCATGATGTCTTTTTCATTTGTTTCGAGCTATTGCTCGTACAATAAATAAAATTATTGAAAGGAGTGTTTGAAAATGGATAAAGAAAAGGTGATTCGCATGATTTATTTGGATTGGATTGAAGGTGGCTAACGGATTGAGAAGTTATTTTAGGAAAATATGAGGAGGGACTATACTTGTTCTCAGTACTTAGGAAGTTAAGTTGGTTTTTTAAACAATATTGGAAACGGTATACTGTTGCTGTTACATTATTACTTTTTGCTAGTTTATTAGATGTCATCCCGCCTAAACTAATTGGATGGGCAATTGATGATATTCAGTTCGGGCAAATGAGTGCAGAACGTTTAGGTGAATTGCTTTTACTATATGGAGGAATCATTGTCATTAGTTATGTGATCACCTATGTGTGGATGTACCAGTTATTTGGAGGAGCTTTTTTAATTGAGAGGATTTTGCGTTTTCGTTTTAAGCGACATTTACTATCAATGACTCCTAGCTTTTATGAAAAGAATCGAACAGGAGACTTAATGGCCAGAGCAACCAATGATCTAAAAGCGATTTCTATGACAGCAGGCTTTGGTATTTTAACGTTAATCGATTCAACCATTTTTATGATCATTATAATTGCCGTCATGGGGTTTACAATTAGCTGGCAGTTAACACTTGCGGCGCTTTTGCCGTTGCCGCTAATGGCGCTTGCAATTAATTATTATGGAAAACAGATTCACAAGCGATTCACTTTTGCACAAGATGCATTTGGTAACTTAAATGACAATGTCCTTGAATCAATTGCAGGAGTGAGGGTCATACGGGCATATGTTCAAGAAAAAGCGGATGAAAAACGGTTTAATAACCAAACTGAGGATGTTTTTCAGAAAAATATGGCTGTTGCCAAAGTCGATGCCTTATTTGAACCGACGATTAAAATCCTTGTTGGCTTAAGTTATGTAATTGGACTTGGATATGGAGCTTATTTAGTTTTTTATCAGACGATCACGCTCGGGGAATTAATAAGCTTTAATATTTATTTAGGAATGTTAATCTGGCCAATGTTTGCAGTCGGAGAATTAATTAATATTCTTCAACGTGGAAACGCTTCATTGGACAGAGTGAACGAAATCCTTTCGTATGAAGCAGATGTCAGGGAAAATGAAAATCCTAAACATGTGAAAATAGCAGAGACGATTTCTTTTTCAAATGTAACTTTTCGATATCCATCGTCAACAGCGGATAATTTGCAGAATGTTTCGCTAGATGTAACCAGAGGGCAAACGATCGGGATCGTTGGTCGAACAGGGAGTGGAAAGACAACACTAATTAAACAGCTACTAAGAGAGTATCCAATAGGTAAGGGGACGATTTCGATATCTGGAATTCCAATAGAGAAGCTCTCGATTGATGACGTCCTATCGTGGATTGGGTACGTACCCCAGGAGCAAATACTCTTTTCGAGGACGATTCGTGAAAACCTCCAATTTGGGAAAGATGAAGTAACGGAAAGTGAGATCAAAAGTGCATTAGATCTAGCTGCGTTTGATACAGATGTTACAGTTTTGCCAAAAGGCTTAAACACGCTTGTTGGTGAAAAGGGTGTCGCGTTATCAGGAGGACAAAAGCAGCGAATTTCGATTGCAAGAGCCTTGCTAAAAGATCCAGAAATATTGTTGCTTGATGATGCGATGTCTGCCGTTGATGGAAAAACAGAAGCAAGAATTATTGAAAACATTCGTCGTGAACGCACTGGAAAAACGACGTTTATTACTGCGCACCGTCTCTCAGCTGTTCAACATGCAGACTGGATTGTTGTGATGGATGAAGGCATAATTATCGAAGAAGGTACACATGAACAATTGCTAAAAAGAAACGGCTGGTATAAAGAGCAATTTGATCGGCAGCAGGCTGATTCATACAAAGAGGTGATGTAAGTGGACAAAAAAACAACAGGAAAACGTCTTTTTCACTATGCTCTTTTGTATAAACGAACGATTCTCATTGCTCTAGCCTTGCTAACGGTAGCTGTTGCAGCAGAGCTAACAGGTCCCTTTATCGCAAAGAAAATGATCGATGAACATATGATGGGAATTGAAAGTCCTTGGGTAGAAGTAGTAGAGGAAGATGAGAAAACCGTTCTTTATCAAGACGGGTTGTACAAGAGAATAGCGTATGTAACAGAAGGAGAATCCATAGGTGAAAAGGAATTACAAATTGTCCAAGTAGGACGTTCCTTCTATGCAACAAGTGAGCACCTTCCTTTTGATGGGAATCGAAAGATCGAAGGGAATGTGTTAACCGTTACCCAAGGAACAAATGTGGTGGATGTTGAAGCAGAGCGCTTAACTCAGCAAGAAATATTTGCCTTTTATCAACCTGAAATTCGCCCTATTGTCGTTTTGCTCGCTTTTTATGTTGGTTTGCTCGTTGTTGCAGCTTTTTTTCAATATGGAAAAGCATTCATGCTGCAAAAAGCAGCGAATCGAATCATTCAAAAAATGAGAACTGATGTATTTGAGCATATTCAACGATTGCCGATTCAATATTTTGATAATCGACCGGCTGGAAAAATAGTTGCAAGAGTGACAAATGACACAGAAGCAATAAGAGAGCTTTATGTTAAAGTGCTCGCTACTTTTTTTACAAGTGGTATTTATATGGCGGGAATTTTCATAGCTTTGTTTTTCCTAGATCAAAAGCTTGCCATGATCACAATGGTTCTTGTTCCAATTGTTCTTATTTGGATGGTACTATACCGTAGGGCAGCGTCAAAATACAATCATCTTATACGAACGAGGGTCAGTGATATTAATGGGATGATTAATGAATCGATCCAAGGAATGCCTGTTATTCGAGCCTTTAGAAGAAAGGAACAACTATCGAAAGAATTTGAGACTTTAAATGATGAGCACTTTACGTATCAAAATAAGTTATTAAGCTTAAATTCTTTGACTTCTCATAATCTCGTTTTCGTCCTGCGTAATATAGCCTTTGTTGTGTTAATTTGGTATTTTGCAGGGCAATCGATGAGTGCAGCAGGGCTCGTTTCAATTGGGATGCTTTATGCCTTTGTTGATTATCTAAATCGTTTATTCCAACCAGTGACTGATATAGTCAACCAGCTTGCTCAATTAGAACAAGCACGAGTTGCATCCGAACGCGTATTTGAACTACTTGATGAAGAGGGAGAAGAAGTCAATGTTGACGCTCTACCAAGATACGAGGGAAATGTACGGTTTGAGGATGTAACATTCTCGTATGATGGAAAAAATGATGTTTTAAAGAATATTAATTTTGAAGCAAATAAAGGAGAAACTGTTGCTTTAGTCGGTCATACGGGGTCAGGCAAGAGTTCAATTATCAATTTGTTGTTTCGTTATTATGATATCGAGACAGGGAAGATTACAATTGATGGCATGGATGCGAGTGTTCTTCCGCGACAACAGCTCAGGAAGCATATGGGAATTGTTCTACAAGATCCGTTTTTGTTTACAGGAACCATTGAGTCGAATGTAAGCCTAGATGACCCTGCTATTTCAAAGGAACAAGCAAGAAAAGCCTTGCAAGACGTAGGAGCAGATAGGTTTATTTCAAAGCTTGCTAACAAATATGAAGAAGAAGTACTTGAAAAAGGAAGTACATTATCTGCTGGAGAAAGACAGCTTATCTCCTTTGCTAGGGCGTTAGCATATGATCCGGCAATCTTAATTTTAGATGAAGCGACGGCCAATATTGATACGGAAACAGAAGCAATGATTCAACACGCGCTAAACATTGTTAAGGAAGGAAGAACCACATTTATCATTGCCCACAGGTTATCAACGATTCGAAATGCAGATCAAATTCTTGTACTGGATCGAGGCGAAATCGTCGAAAGAGGTACACATGATGAATTACTTGATCAACAAGGAACGTATTATCAAATGTATCAGCTTCAGCAAGGAAAAGAAGTATCGAAGGTTGGTTAGTGGGAGAAGGAGCAAGGAGCATAATGCTCCTTCAGGCTGTTGAGAAAGTGTTCTCAACAGCCTGTTTTTTTTGTTTTTAAATCTGATTATTCAAATGGACAGTATATGAGTAAATTTCATAATTTGAACCCTTAGTCTCGCAAGGTTTTCAAGACACGAAAAAAGGAGTACCTCCCCAAAAGTAGAATGAGTAAGTGACCAAACCAACTCTCAGACTGGAGGAAGACCCCCTGTCCCCTTATGACTATTATACGACAAGGAAGCCTATTTGACCTGCAAGATTTATACGATTTAGAACCTACCCACCGTTTTGAAGCAGTATTTTCGACAATTAAAGTCGATCTATATTGGCTGTTGTATCTAAAAAAGCCTTGTATGGTGCGCCTGTTCAGCTTAATTACGCAGCTATGATCTACTCACTTGTCGCTAGAATTCTCGAACGCATTCCGACGATAAAGGATCTAATTAAACGCCTCAAACATGATTTTATGTTCCGTTTGGATTGCGGGTACCTTCTTTCTGATGCGATTCCATCCGAAGCTTCTTACTCGAGAATGCTTTCTAAAATAGCGGAATCAGCTGTTCTTGAAAGTGTTCAAGAAACGCTCATCCTTCAAGCGATGACGGAAGGATTTATCACAGATGATACAGTTGCCATTGATGCGACTCACATCGAAGCTCGTGACCAGGCCCCATCGAAAGAAGAAAAGCCTAAACCTGAACCCAAAAAGCGCGGCCGCAAATCAAAGGAGGAGAAAGAAAAATGGCTTCAAGAACAAGCGGGACGAGAAGTGGCTCTTCCTATTTTCGAGAAAAGAATTGAAGCTCAACTTGACGCATCTTTAGTTGAGTTACGATCAGCTGTTCCTCTTGACCCTAAGTGGGGCATCAAGAAAAACAGTGAAGGAAAGAACGTTTTTTGGTTTGGCTACAAAGGACATTTCGCCGTTGGAACGAAAAGTCAGTACATCCTTCAGTCGTTCTTTTCCTCTGGAAACCTGAATGATGGAAAAGCTGCAATCCCTTTATTAAAAGGAATGCAAGAGCGTCTTTCTGAACTGAAAATTTCTTTTAGTACACTTGATGCTGGTTATGATTATCCAGCTATTTACCAACAGATTTACCGAATCGGAGCACAATCCGTTATTGCTTACAATAAGAAAAATGAATCAGAGCTAGAAGGATTTGATAGGCACTTTGCCCCAACTTGTGTCCGAGAACATTCGTATCGATACGATAGTTACGATGCGACGTACAAGACCTTAAAATACACACGTCCGAAAGAATGTAAAGACTGCCCTTTGGCTGAGGACACGTTATGTCAGAAGGTGTATAAAGTGAAAATCACAACCGATTTGCGACGCTATACTGCCCCAGTTCGAGGGTCAAAAGCATGGAAAACTTTTTATAAGCAACGAAGTTTTAACCATTCAAACTCTTTCTTATATTTGGCAGGTGTTGGGTGCTTAACCTTTTTTAGTGCTATCTTATCGTCTTTCAGTGTTTCATAGGTTTCTATTCGCTCGGCTAGCATTTTATTATATACAAAGCGAACGCAACCAAAGGTTTTGCGAATGAGCAAGGCTTGTTGATCTGTTGGGTATAGACGAAATTTATATGCTTTATTTCGTTTAGTCATATCAAATCACCACCTCCCCGCGGAAAGCGAGTGACTGGAGCGCAATGGAACGAACACGGCACTTTCACCTAACTGGTAAAAACAACAAAGTATGCGAAAACAGCCAATTAAAAAGATGGAGATTTGCTCCCCTTAAGAAAAAAAACTAAAATCTTTTTTATCTTAAGGGGAGGTTTTTACTTTTACCATCTTCTTATTCTTGCGCTATGGTTAAAAATAAAGGTTGCGGTACTCTGTTGGGGTCATACCTTCATGTTCGATAAATCGCTTATTAAAGTAACTGATACTCGGGTACCCTACTTTTTCTGCAATTTCTTTAATAGTAATTTCTTTGTTGTCAACAAGTAACTGCTTACTTAATTGCAGACGGCATAATGTAATAAACGTCATTGGTGTCATTTGTGTAGCGCGCTTAAATAAACGACAAAAGTAATATGTACTAACCCCAGCTTCTCGCGCCCAATAATTTAGTTCAAACGGCTCACCAGCTTTTCGTTGCATCAAAGGTAGTAAATTCTGAATTCGGTCGTTTCCTTCTGTTTTCTTACGAGAAGTTCGTGGTGTTGCATTCGTAGTGAATTCCATCAAGAAAGCATAAGTAAGAGTCGATAAGAGAGTCAATTGTAAGAAACTATGTTTTTCTGTTTCTACTAGAAGCTGTTTGTGGGCTTGTTCTAATGTTGAAATCGGTTGAATGTTCCAAAGGGAATGTTGATGAAATCCTCTTTCCGTTAGAAACTGCTGCAAAACACTTCCATAAAAATGCACCCATTTAATATTCCACGGATCATTCTTAGAGCTGTAATAACGCTGTTTTTGCATTGGGAAATATAAAAATGCATCACCACGTTTTAAAAGAAATCTCTCACCTTCAATTTCTACATATCCAGACCCTGATAAAATAAAATGAATACTAAAATTGTTTAATGTTCCTACGTTTCGGTCGACATCATGGTTAGGCTCTTCTGCATATTGACCGATTGATTCAGGTAGAATCATGTAGTCGTGATTGGTTAATGTAGGCAAAGTAATTTGTCGTAACAATAGTATCCCTCTTTTTTCGCAATATTCTTTTAGCTTAGCGCAAAAAGATTTTATTTTTATTTTATAATGGGTTATATATAATGACAATAAAGTATTAATTATTTATAAAGGAGAGGAAAGTATGAAGAACGTTCGTTGGGGCATTATCGGTTCTGCTAATATTGCAAAAAAGTCAGTAATACCGGGTATCCAGCAATCAGAAACAGGGGAAGTTAGAGCGATTGCTAGTCGAGGACTAGAAAAAGCGCAGGAAGCAGCTGAGCAATTAAATATTCCGGTTGCGTATGGAAGTTATGAAGAATTACTTGCTGATCCAGAAATTGAAGCCGTTTACATTCCGCTCCCTAATCATTTACATAAAGAATGGACGATTCGTGCAGCGGAAGCTGGCAAACATATATTATGCGAAAAACCATTAGCACTAAATGCAACAGAAGCAGAAGAAATGGTAGAAATATGCACCAAGGCTGGTGTTGTCTTTGCGGAAGCATTTATGTATCGCTATCATCCACGATATACGATGATTCAAGACATTATAAAGTCAGGTGAAATCGGCGAGCTACGTGGATTACATGGAACATTCACGTTTAATAATGCCAACGATAAAGGCAATGTTCGTTACAAGAAAGAATGGGGAGGTGGATCCTTATATGACGTTGGAGTTTATCCAATTAGTGCGGCAAGAATGTTGCTAGAAAAAGAACCACAAGCTACAACCGTTAATGCATTTTTCTCTAAAGATCACGATAATGTTGACATGATGGCATCTGGGATACTCGAGTTTGACCAGGGCATATCGCTCACCTTCGATTGCGGGATGTGGGCAGCGTTTAGAAATGTTCTTGAAATTGTCGGTACAGAAGGTAGGATCGAAGTCCCGTCTGCCTTTATTGGCCATCAAAATGAGAATGATCACTTTTTCGTGTTTACGCAAGATGGTCGTAGAGAAGTAGAAGTTCCTATGTTAAACCAATATGCGCTGCAAGCAGATGCCCTAGGTAAAAGTATTTTGAGCGGGGAACCACTTCCGTTTCCAGCATCTGATGCAGTCTTAAATATGAAGGTTTTAGACGCTTGTTTGACATCAGCCAAAGAACGTCGTCGTGTTGAAATTTAATAAGGAGGGAATCTTGATGAAGACGATAAACATACCAGGTGTAGAAAAACCGGTGTCAGCCCTTATCCAGGGATCGGACTATTTTAGACCGAGTGTCTATGAAAAAGTTTGTAACGTGCTAGATCGCTATTTTGCAATAGGGGGAAATACGATTGATACAGCCCATATATATTGTGGTGGTGAGAGTGAGGTAGCGATTGGAAAGTGGATGAATGATCGCAATAATCGTGAAGATGTCATTATCCTCACGAAAGGAGCTCACCACGATCAACATGGTCCACGTGTCAATCCAGAAGCCATTACAAAAGATTTATTTGAAAGCTTAGAAAGGTTAGGCACTGATTATATAGATTTATATGCTTTGCATCGTGATGATCCTTCTGTCCCAGTAAGTGTCATAATCGATATATTAAATGAACACATCTCAGCTGGACGAATAAAAGCGATTGGTGGATCGAATTGGACTGTGGAACGTTTGCAAGAAGCAAATGAATATGCTGCTTCTAAAGGGTTAGTTGGATTTTCTTTCAGTAGTCCCAATCTGAGTCTAGCTAAAGCAAATGAGCCATTTTGGGCAGGGTGTGTATCGGCTGATGCAACTGATTGTAAGTGGCACAAAGAGCATCAACTTCCACTGCTTTCTTGGTCTTCACAAGCAAGAGGCTTCTTTACAGGTCGCTTTACGCCAGAAGATCAAAGCAATGAAGATATTGTTCGTGTCTTCTATAGTGATGCGAACTGGGATCGATTACGAAGAGCGGAACAATTAGCAACAGAAAAGGGAGTTAGTACGATCCAAATTGCACTTGCATATGTACTAAATCAACCGTTTCCAACTTGCGCATTAATTGGTGCACAAAATGAAGAAGAATTACGCTCTTGTTTTGAAGGAGCTGAAATTGTGTTAACTCAAGATGAAGTAAAGTGGTTAGAAGGACTATAAGTGAATTCACATTTTCAGAAAACAGGTGCTGTCCTTAAATGGATAGCACCTAGTTTTCGTGTTTCCTCGGTGTATGGTTTAATTCTTCAGTCGTCTCGTTCATATGTTCTCATTTTAGGTGCCCATAAGTGAAATGACTGAACTAACCGTTTTTATCAAGCTTCTCTATCTACAGTAAAGAATAAAATCTTTTCCTCGTATTCATCCTGACTAAGGAGTGATACAAACACTTAAATGAAAAAAACGAAAAAATTCAAAAAAAACAATGTAATGTGAACCGTTCTAGTATATAATAAAAATCACACCATCGCTTCAACGCTTTTAGGTATTAAAGTGAAAAGGGCGATTCATGTATAAAAGATTGATAGGGGAGAGTAATGATGATAAAAAGAAATATAGCATCAATTCTTTCTTCCGTAGTTTGCCTTATGTGGTTAGCAGCATGTGGAGGAACTGAGGAAGTAAAGACAGAGACAAGTGGTAACATGCCTCAACAAGAAAGCGAAGATACTGCAACACAAGAAAGTGGAAATGTTACGAAAATTAAAGTTGGCCATATAGCGCCACCTGGGGAGGCTTATGCATTAGGCTTTGAAGCGTATGCGGAAGCGGTAGAAGAGGCAACCGAAGGTCAAATCCAATTTGAGATATATGGCAATGGATCCTTAGGAGGAGAAAGAGAATTATTAGAGGCGGTTCAATTAGGAACATTGGATATGAGCTTAATTACAACAGGGGTTGTTAGTAACTTTGTACCAGATGTAACTGCAATTGAATTCCCGTTCTTATTTAGAGATTTAGATCATGCATATAAAACGTTAGATGGTGAAGTAGGACAAGGGCTGTTAGAAAAAATGTCGGATGCAGGTTTTAAAGGGATTGCATTTTGGGAAAATGGTCAGCGTCACTTAGCTAATAGTAAAAAACCAATACGCACTCCTGATGATTTAAAAGGGTTAAAAATGCGTACAATTGAAAGTGAAATTCTATTAGATACATATAGTGCTCTAGGAACGAATGCTACTCCAATGGCCTTCCCAGAAGTTTATGGTGGTTTGCAACAAGGTGTTATTGATGGATCAGATTTCTCTTACGGGGTCATTTGGAGTACAAATGTGTATGAACAAACGCAATACTTTTCTGAGGCAGGTCTTTACTATGCTTCTGCAACACTCGTGATCAATGAGGACCTTTACGAGTCATTACCAGAAGACATACAAGAGATTGTAACTGATTTAGGAAAAGAGTATGCTAAGATCCAACGAGAGATCTCACAAGACTTAGAAGCGGAACAAAAGCAAAATCTACTTGATAATGGTGTTGAAATTATTTCAATGGATGATGTTGAGATAGAAGCATTCCGCGAAAAAGTGCAGCCTGTATATGAAAAGCATGCCGACCGTTACGGGGAATATATTGAAAAAATCCAAACAATTGAATAGAAAATAGATTAGGGCTTTTGATTACTCATGGGAATTGGTCAATCAAAAGCCCTTTTTCTTGTTTGTTTATGATCATTTCGTACATGAATTGTGTGAAGAAATTAGGCAGATTGGTGAGTATTAATTGTTCATAAATGACTATTTTTAAAAATGCAGATAAAGTTAATTGAAATTTATGCTAATCTAGGTCATTATGGTTTTATGCTCAAAATTTATTTCCTATCAAAGAGTGATGAAATAAATTTAGGATAATGAACTTACAAAGGAAGGGCCTTTATGTCAGAAGAGAATATTACGAGATTAAGTTTAGATGGTAAGGAGTTAATCCTTATTGGAACCGCCCATGTTTCCAAGCAAAGTGCGGAGCAAGTAAAAGAAGTAATCGAAACGGAACGACCAGACTCTGTTTGTATAGAATTAGATGAGCAGAGGTATCAGTCTATTAAGGCGGGCAACAGTTGGAAAGATATGGATATATTTAAAGTGATAAAAGAAAAGAAAGCAACGCTTCTATTAATGAATTTAATTATATCCTCTTTTCAAAGGCGATTGGCGAAGCAATTTGGCATTAAACCTGGACAAGAAATGATTCAAGGAATTGAATCAGCGGAACAAACAGGAGCAACTATTGTCTTAGCCGATCGAAATATCCAAATTACGTTTGCTCGTATTTGGCATAATGTTGGGCTTTGGGGAAGAGCTAAGCTATTATTAGAAATTATTTATAGTATTTTTAGCAAAGATGATATCTCAGAAGAAGAACTAGAAAAATTAAAAACACAAGATATGTTAAACAGTACACTTCATGAATTTACAGTAGCTTTTCCAAGATTAAAAGTTCCTTTAATTGATGAGCGAGACCAGTATTTAGCTCAGAAGATTAAGGAAGCACCAGGAAAGAAGATTGTTGCCGTACTCGGAGCGGCCCATGTTCCTGGAATTAAAGAAGAAATTAAAAAAGACCATGATCTAGAAACGTTAACCAAACGCCCTGCCAAGTCTAGGGCACCAATTATGATTGCTTGGATTATCCCACTGTTGATCCTTGGAATCATCGGTTATACTTTTTATGCTAACCCTGCAGCTGGAGTCGATTTAACGATGAGTTGGATTTTATGGAATGGCTTCTTTGCCGCACTTGGAACTGCGATTGCTCTTGGGCATCCTCTCACTGTTATAACCGCTTTTGTTGTTGCACCGTTGACTTCGCTATATCCACTATTAGCAGCGGGGTGGTTTGCGGGACTTTTAGAAGCATACATTCGAAAACCAAAAGTACGAGACTTTGAAACGTTATCAGAGGATGTTTTTACCGTAAAGGGATTCTGGAGCAATAAAGTAACGCGAATTCTCCTCATTGTTGTCTTGGCTAATTTAGGTAGTACGCTAGGTTCTATAATCGGAGGAGCCGATGTAATTCGGTTGTTCTTCCGTAATATCCTTGGAGGTTAATGGGAAATAGTCCGTCAAATTTAAGGAAATTCTATATATAATACTTAGGCGCTTTCCGTTTTAACGGAGAGCGTCTAATTTAGGGATTGAAACCACTTCAATTAAAGGGTTGTAACTGCATTCTAATGTTAAATTACGAACGACAATGAATAATTGATCCATTTACTATGGTCCAAATAACTTCGAACCTGTCGTTCAGTGGAAAAAACTCTGGAAAAAGTCTAATATTCTAGAAGTTCTATATAAGATCTCTAAAAAAAGTTCTAAAATAATATTCTTATGCGAACCAAATCTTGAACCGATCCATCCTTGGCACTTCGTGTATAGACTTGTAGTTCACCTTGTGCAGATGTAGGAGAATTTTCAAAAGGAATTCTGTCTCTGAAACGGCTATATGATGGGGCTCCGTAATCTGCAGTTGTAAATGTTTCCTCGGTAACGATAACACCATTATCATCAAAAAGGCGATAGAGTACATTCGCTTCAAACGCCCTAGCAAAGCCTTCTATCATTTCATTTTCATGAACGATTGTTCCCGGCAAAGGATGAGTCACAACAATATTTGCAGACATTGGAAGTGGGATAATAAGGGTTACGCCTTCGAAAATGAGATCTTGTGAGATGCTTGGTCGATTGACATTTGCTTGAAGCAGTTCATTTATTGATACACCAGTTCTTTCAGCAATTGTCCATATAGAGTCACCAATCTCTACTTGATAGATAAAAACAGGAACTTGTATTTGTTGATTAGGAAAAATGAAATTTGGATTATGAATTGTTTGATTGATCCCCACTAAAAGTTCTGAATAAGTCGAAAAGCTTTGAGATATTGATCCAATGGTATCTTGAGGTTGAATAACATAAAATGTTTGGTTTCTATCCGAAAAAATCTTAGGGATAACGAGTACTTGCCCTGGATAAATACCATAAAGTTCTGTGAACGGTGGATACAATGAATTGGCACGAGTAATCTCATTAATATCGCTTTGATATCGAACAGAGAGACTATAAACGGTATCGCCATGCTGAACCGTATGAATAATGTGAGTTCCGTGCTGTATAGACATGTTCATCGCTCCTTTATGTTTATCGTCTATATGTATGATAGGTGAAGGAGTGAATATGCAAAGAGAAAGGTAATGATGTTTGGTATGAAGTGAGGTTTTGATTCACGATTAACTAAAAAAATCCATTGTATTTGTTTGGAGTTCGTCATATTGACGGGCTTTTTTTGTTGAAGAAAGATAGTTTATCTTGCAGTTGTTTTAATTTCTATAAATACGGGAACTTCTACTGTAATCTATTTTTGATGTACAGAGGTGAGAATATGGAGAAAGAACCTCAAACAACGAGGCAAGGGAAAAAACAAGTAAGGAAAAATCTTTTTGTTAAAATGTTTATCATAATAGTATTATGTATACTAGATGGTGGGCTAGCAATCAGTATTCAACTATATGCTTATGTTCAAGCTGCACCAAAAATTGAAGATAATAGCTTTGATTTAGCGGACTCATCAACAATGTATAATCAAAATGATGAATTAATTGCCATCTTAAGTAATGGTGAAGAGCGTCAATTGATCAAAGTTGAGGATATTCCTCAACACGTTCAAGATGCGTTCATTGCAATTGAAGATGTTCGTTTTTATGAACATTCAGGTCTTGATTTAAAAAGGATTGGTGGAGCGGTCTTATCCAATATTATGAATGGTTTCGGTTCTGAAGGGGGAAGTACGATAACTCAGCAAGTAGTCAAAAATTCTCTTTTAAATTCGGAGAAATCAATTAAGAGAAAAGTTCAAGAAGCCTATCTTGCTCTTGAATTAGAGAAGGAATATACGAAAGATGAAATTCTCGAACTATATTTAAATAAAATCTATTTTGGTAATGGTGTTTATGGGATTGAGGCTGCAGCAGGTACGTACTTTGAAAAAAGTGTAGATGAATTAACTATTGAAGAAGCTGCATTGTTAGCTGGACTTCCTCAACGACCTTCAAGCTATGATCCTTTTCAAGCTCCGGAGCAGGCAGAAGAACGTCGCAATACGGTAATGCATGTTATGAAAGATGATGATTTTATAACGGATGAAGAGTATAGGGCAGCAACAAATGTTTCAGTAGAAGAGGTGTTACAAGATAAGAGAAGAAAGCAAGAGGTTTCAGATGCTTTTATGGATCAAGTATATAAGGAACTTGAGAGCATTGAAGGAATCGATGCTTCAATGCTCTACAACGGTGGTCTTGAGATTTATACGACCTATGATCAAGAGGCACAAGAGCATGTCGATGAAGTGTTAAATTCAGGCGAATTTGTCACATACCCAGATGAACGTTTTCAAGCAGGAGTTACACTTATTGATAATCGAACAGGTGAAATCAAAGCAATTGGAGGAGGCCGTAATCAAGAACCTGGAAAGAGTCGTGCAAACTATGCAACGAATATCCAACGTTCACCAGGTTCCACCATTAAACCGATACTAGATTATGGAGCTGCTATTGAATATTTAAATTGGTCAACATATCAGCAAATTGAAGATGAAGAGATAACCTATACAGGATCTGAACAAGTAATACGTAATTATAACGGGGATTATCACGGAATTGTATCCATGCGGGAAGCATTAACACAATCATGGAATATACCTGCAGTAAAAACGTTTAAAGAAGTAGGGAGTGAGCGTGCCCGTGAGTTTGCAGCGAATGTAGGGTTAACAATAGAAGGGTCTCTTTACGAATCCTATGCGCTAGGCTCCTTTAAAGAAGGAATTTCTCCGTTAGAGCTTGCTGGTGCGTATGCAGCATTTGGAAATGAAGGAATATATAATGAGCCTCATGTCGTTAGAAAAGTCGTATTTCCTGATGGAAAAGAGATTAATATGCAGCCTCAATCAATTGAAGCAATGCGTGATTCTACTGCATATATGGTCACAGATATGCTACAAACGGTTGTAGAAGAAGGAACGGGTATACTTGCTAATATTGAAGGTGTAGCAGTAGCTGGGAAAACAGGTACGACAAACTTCAATGAGGAAACAAAGCAAAAATATAATATATCTGAAGGCGTACCAGATGTATGGTTTGCTGGTTACACATCCAATTATACAGCCGCTGTGTGGACAGGGTATCGGCAAGTAAATGAAGAGAACTATATAAAGACAAGAGAACACAGACAAATTGCTCAACAGATATTCAGAGAAGTGATGGTCAAAATGGTAGATGAAGAAACAAATGATTTTCAAAAGCCAGATTCTGTAGAAGAAATCATCATTGATACAAAAACAGGAGAAAGAGCAACGGAAAGTTCTCATGAAGGAGAGATCGTAACGGAATTATTTGTTTCTGGAACAACAATTCAAGATGCATATAGTCTTGTTAAAGGAGAATGGGAACAGAAGCAAGCGAAGAAAGATGATGAAAAGCACTCAAATGTAAATAGAGGCGGCAATAAAGATGACGTAGAAAAGGAAAAAGAAAAGCCAAAAGACCCAGAAACAAACGAAGAGAACGAAAAAGAGGAAAAAGAGAGTAAAGAAGAAAAAAAAGAAGGCCAAGAAGAAGAGGAAGAATCAAATGGAAAACCAGAAGATGATATGGAAGCACCGGAACCAGAGCATACTGAAGACGATGAAGATGTAGAAGAACCAAATATAAATGAAGAAAAAGATGAATCTAATTCGAAGTCTGAAGAAAAGGACAAAGATCAGGAACAAGATGGTACAACAGAAGAAGAACCTGAGCTTAATGAAGATTAGAGTTAAAAGGGTCTTTCTTTCAAAAATAAATAATCTTATCTTTATGAGAGAAACTAGCTTATGGGAGGCAGTATTTCTAAGCCTTTTAATCGATTTCATTTCTTGACCTAACGCACCCAGTTGATAAGACTAGTTAAAAACAAGCAATGCATTAATAAGGATGAAAAAAGTCAATTAAATAAGCATCATCAATTTTTTCTCATCCTCATATCTATTTTTTTAAAAATGGTGGTGGTCTTCTTCAGCTGCCATTGCAATTTCTTTCGTTTCATGAACTGTCCCATATGGATGCTGAGGTGGCGCATAAATCGAGTAAAGTTTAAGTGGTTGATTACCCGTATTGGTTAGGTTGTGCCATTTCCCAGCAGGTATCACGATCGCAAAGTCATCAAAGACTTCTTCTTGAAAATCTAAATGATCTTTGCTATCACCCATTTGAACAATTCCTTGCCCTTCTTCAATACGTAGAAATTGATCAAGTTCCGGATGGATTTCTAAGCCGATGTCTTCTCCAACATTGATACTCATCAAGGTCACTTGGAAATGGTCTCCTGTCCATAAAGCGGTACGGAACGTGTTGTTTTGTTTCGTAGCCTCCTCAATATTAACGACAAACGGTTCTGGTCCATAGTCCGTAAATTGATTTCGGACGTCCTCATTTAAACAACCAAATCGGGCAGCATTCTCTTGTTCATTAGTTAAAGCCCATAAAAAGACATTTCGAACTTGCGGATGTTGAGTAAGTACACTACTTCTTTGATATTGTTCATACCCCTCTACTTCTGCTTCATAAGCTTTTTGTAAACCTTCGCTATAACTTTGAAAAGGAATTTGATCTATTTGGTACACAGGCTGACTTCCAGTAAGATTAATATAGAGATTAGTAAATTGTGTGAAATGGGCTTTTTTTCCTTCTAAAGCATGAAGAATGTCATTTTTGTGCTTTTGATTTGGCGCTGCATTTGCTAATCGCCTATAAAGATCAATGGCCGAAGCCTCTCTTTTTATTCCTACAAGTATAGCTTCAAATACTTGTTGATCCTGCCCATGATGATTTCTTGACATGAAATCTGGGTTATATATTGGTGTGTTAACATTTGCGTAATAAGGAGATGGATACGTTTTTGGAACATAATACATTTTGCTCAATCCCTTCTAAGGTTAATTAAATTATCATATGCCTATGTTTAGAGAATGTACTTGATTGAAATTACAATTATATAGATTAAGCGCTGCTAGTTTGAAACTCCATTATATAAAGTCAATGTAAAATAAAGAGTAATCAGTATTCTTTCCAATGAAACGGTGTTTTCGAAATGACTTGCATGATGATGAAATTTAGAAATGATGAAAAACACATGGAGAACTTTTATGAAATCCATGTGTTTTTTATATAAGATTTAATAGGTGAAAAAAATTAGGTTTCACCAGGTCATTATTTTAGGTAGGATTTAATCTAATTTGTTGACACGGTGTATTTATTTTGAGCTTTTGTTAAATTATTCATTATCCATTTTAAAATTATTCCAATTAAAAAATATACGATAAAAGAGTAGAAGGAATTCCATTGAATATACTGATAAATGTTTAACCAACGAAGTAAGTTTTCAATCACAAAAGCTAAAACTATTGTTGTTATTATGTTTGCTGTAATAAATGATTTCCATGTCGAAAAATACTGATAAAGCAACATATAAATGACAGGGAGTGTTATATAGTCTGCTACAAAGAATGATGGAATTGTTGGAGTCAAACTTGTTGGGTATGAAAAGAGTTGAAAATGAAGACCAATAACATCTATTACCGTACTGAATAATATAATTAATCCACCAACAGTTAGTAATTCAAATAAACGTGTTCTATCTAATAATTTCCAAGCGATATATATAAACAAAAGATTTATAATTAAAACTGCCCACCATCCAAAAGAAAATAAATTATTATTTAGCCAATAGGTCATGTAAGCATCTCGTAATGTTTCACGAATATTTGATATTTCTTCCCAAGAAGGGGAGTGATTCAACTTAGTCACCATCCAATCTCGTTGTAGTCTTGAATTTATCTTATCCTTGTAAACCAATTTATATTCAAAACTACCTATGCTCTTATAGCTGGGTATCGTCTGATTGATGTAGCTGCGGCCTATCAAAATGAAGAAGCAGTTGGTGAGCAATCACGGGAGCAGCAGCACCAATGGTTGTTCCTAAGTTAGCGGCTTCGGGAGCTGAAGACATAATCCAATATTGATTAATATTAGCTCCTATTCCGGCTATGATTCCCCAAATCAACGTTATGATCGCCATAGGTATAGTAAACTTAAACTGTCCAAATAAGAACAATTGATGTAAACGGCTCCTAGAGCAAAAGCAAAAACCCGTATAGTTCATACAGAATGAAGGAGAGCTAGTAAAAACAAGAGCCTGTTAAAGATGTGCAAATAATAACTCATCTAAAATATGAAAGTCACTTCTAATTGGAGGTGTCTTTTTTTATGCCCTTTTTTGTATTTATGTTTGTTCATTCGGTAAATGACATCGTGTAGTCGAACTTGCATACGTAAACGACAATGAAAGTCATTAAAATTTCACTCACCGTATATCAATTTAAATGAATGTTTTTGAGTAAATGAAAGGATATCTGTACACACTAATAAAAATTAGGTTTTTAAAAACATTTATTTTCCGAGGGTGAAAATTTATGAATAAAACATTAAATGAATTGCTTCACCCCTTAAACATGCAAGGTGATGCTAATATAAACATTACGGGGATTCAATTCGATTCAAGAAAAATAACAGCCGGAATTCTATTTGTTGCGATCTCTGGATATGAATCAGATGGTCACAAATTCATCCATTCTGCTATTCAAAACGGTGCTGTTGCAATTATTGGGGAGAAGGATCTACAGGAAAAATTGTCGGTTCCTTATGTCCGAGTGCGTGATTCAAGAGAGGCATTGTCAATTTTAGCAAATCATTTCTATGACAAGCCTCACAGCAAACACAAAATGATCGGCATTACAGGGACAAATGGAAAAACGACAACCTCTTATTTAATACACCATATATTGAATCATCACGGAAAATCAGCTGATAGGTTAGGTACTGTTGAATATGTGATAAATGGAAACATGAGAGAATCTAGTTTAACGACGCCGGATGCTATTTTGTTACAACAAATGCTGCATGAAAGTGAAGATGAATATGTGGTGATGGAAGTCTCATCTCACGGTTTAGACCAATATCGTGTACATGGTCCAATGTTTGACTATGCCGTTTTTACGAATTTGAGTCATGAACATCTAGATTATCACAAAGATCTTGAAGGTTATTATCTAGCTAAGAAAAGATTATTTCGTTGTCTAAAAAACGAAGGCAAAGGAATAGTAGGCACATATAGTTCATGGGGAGATAGATTACAAGAAGAGTTAGCGGAAGAATTAATCCCTTCTCTTTCGTTTGGTCAGACGAAAGGGGGAGAATCTATTTATTTAAAATCGTATCAAACTTTTCCTGACGTGAAGTTAGTGATTGATGATAATGGGGAAGAGCATATCATTAAACTTAACATTCAAGGTGAACACAATGTTTATAATGCATTAGGGAGTTATATATGTGCAAGAGAGATCGGACTATCTCCTAAAGAAGTAATTGAAGGATTAGAAACGTTTGAAGCTGTCCCAGGAAGATTTGAAGAAGTGTCGATAGAAAATGGCGCAAAAGCGTTCATAGATTATGCGCACACACCTGATGGTCTTCAGTACGCGTTAAAAACAGCAAAAGAATGCATAGAACGAAATCTATATCATATTTTTGGTTTTAGGGCGAAGCGAGATCCTTTCAAAAGAGCAATAATGGTTGAAGTCAGTCAAAACATCAGTGACTTTGTTTTCCTAACATTGGATGATCTGAATGGGACGGATAAAGCATTGATGCTAGCTGAGTTAAGAGAATTAAGCAAACCGTATGAAAATATCGTTGTTATCGATGATAGAACAGAAGCAATCGCTTATGTCTTATCTCTATTAAAAAATGGTGATGGGATGATTATTACAGGAAAAGGACCAGAGAATTATGCGGAAGAGTATCGGTATAAGACACGGAATGATAAAGAGACGATCTTGGAAATAATGCAAGAAAAATTACTGTTTTAGGTTACTCTGTTTTATAAATGAAACCGAAACCTTCAACAAGGTCAAATCAAAGAAGCAATGGGACGGTGAAAGACTCGGTATCATCTTGAATCCGTCCCTTTTGAAGTTGTTTTTTTCTCATTAGAGAATGTATTAATTATTGTTTACGTTAAACAAGACCACATAGTTATCCCTTAATGAAAACACTCTCGTTAATACTTTCCTCGTTCCAATCGATAATAACATTATTACCTTATGTTATATCCTTATTTTGAGCATATTTCTATCAAGAGTTTCTCAGTTGACACGAGACACCTTCCGAGAAAGTTCTTGAACTACCTTGAAAAGCGAATATCTTAAGTGAAAATCAACAATTTAGTGTTATAGAGTTAATAAAAAAATCTAGAACTAGAAGGGTGAATTTATAATTAATTGACAGGTTGTTCCTAATTTGTGAAAGCGTTACACTTTTTTAAGTAAGAGAGAGGAGGAACGTACTTGGGAAAGAAAAGAACAAACATTATTTACTAATAGCAACCTTAATAATTGGTTTGTTGGTAGCTGTCTCTATTACTTTATATCGACCGAATGTATCTACAACTAGTAAAATCACACCAAACTCATTGGCTGCCTATTTAAAAGAAGGTGTTATTGAGTTAAGTCAGGACTTGGATAGTGCCTACGATGTTCAGTTGCTTCTAGATGAGTTACCAGAGGACGCAGATGTCCGACAGATTCAAGCAACAGTTCGTATTCCTGAAGTATTGGAGGTCACAGAAGTAGTTCCGAATACGGAAAATTTAGTGGCAAAGAATATCTTTTTTGAGCCTATAGACGAAGGGATCGTTATTCAAATCAATAACGGAGAAGACTCTGCTGTAATGTTCACAAACAAGGATATTAGCAGAGAGTTAGTGACCATTAAAATGAAGCTTAAACAGGAGTTGAAGGAAAAAGTGAATGATGAAATTAATGTAAGAAGTCTAGAAATAACTCATTCTGATGATAGGTTGGAAGATTACGACGTCAGTGGAGCCAATAGCAAAGTGACCTACTCGACACCTGCTAATGCTATTGGTAAGCTTCCGCCTAACGGAAACCCGCTTGTCTCCCATAAATTTGGTGCGGACCCATTTGCTTTAGTATTTGAGGATCGTGTATACCTGTATGCTACGAACGATGTATTTGAATATGACGAGAAGAACAACGTAAAAGACAATAGTTATGGCAATATTAACAAACTCTCAGTTATCTCGTCGGATGACTTAGTCAACTGGACAGATCATGGTGTAATTAATGCTGCTGGACCAGAGGGCGCAGCTAAATGGGCGACTCAATCATGGGCACCTGCAGCCGCCCACAAAGTGATTGCTGGAGAAGACAAGTTTTTCTTGTATTTTGCTAACAATGCAAGTGGCATCGGTGTCTTAACAAGCGATAGTCCTACAGGTCCTTGGGAAGATCCGATTGGAAAAGCACTTTTTTTAAGATCCACACCGGGAGTAGAGGAGGTCACTTGGCTCTTTGACCCTGCAGTACTAATAGACGATGATGGCAAAGCGTATATTTATTTTGGTGGTGGTGTACCTGAAGGGCAATATGAAATGCCGAATACGGCACGGGTTATGGAACTTGGTGATGACATGGTGAGTGTAGTTGGAGAAGCTGTGACAATTCCAGCTCCATTTATGTTTGAGAATGCCGGTATTAACAAAGTGGGTGATCTTTATTACTACACATACTGTACGAATTTCTATGATGGGGTTCGCCCTGAGGGAAGCCCGCCAGCAGGGGAGATTGCTTATATGACGAGCAGCAATCCGATGGGGCCATGGACATATCAAGATACAATTCTAAAAAATCCTGCACACTTCTTTGGAGTCGGTGGGAATAATCATCATGCGATCTTCCGATTCCATGGTGAGTATTACATTGCCTATCATGCGCAAACATTATCAAAAGCGATGGGATTCCCAAAGGGTTACCGTTCCACACATTTAAATAAAGTTTACTTTAATGATAACGGTACTATTGAACCGATTCATGCTAATTTAATAGGGGTAGAGGGAGTCAAACATTTGAATCCATTCCAACGTGTTGAGGCAGAGAACATCGCATGGAACGCGGGAATAGAAGTGGAACCATTAGTCGAGGATAACTTTTCTAGGAATATGGTAGTAACTGACATTGAGAATGGAGATTGGACTGCGGTCTCAGGAGTGGATTTCGGTGAAGGAGCATCTGAATTTGCTGCAACAGTTTCAAGTGGAACGAGTGAAGGCAGCATCGAACTTCGCTTAGATCATCCTGATGGTAAGTTGATTGGGACACTTTCTGTAGCGAATACAGGTGGATGGGAGCAATGGACAACTTTAAGAACAGCCGTTTCAGACGTGGAAGGTGTTCACGATCTATACTTTGTTTATAGAGGGAAGTCGGACCAAAATCTATTTAAGATTGATTACTGGCAGTTTAGCAAATAAGCAGTAACATGAACTTTAAAGATGTTATTTAAAAAGGTAGTCTTTATTTACCTTTTTGAACACGCTCTTAAAGTAAAGAGGTGTAAGAGGCTGGGACAAAGTTTTTATTAATGAGAAATGCGAACGTAATGATAGTTGATGCATAGCATTCGCTTCGGAAATATACTTCGCGAAGGTTGTGTAATGTTTGCATTCTCAGTTAAACACTTTAGTTATGTCCTAGCCTCTTTCACAAAAAGTTCGGTTGAATTAGAATTTATAATCGTCTGGAAGGTGCGGGGTTCCTCCGGGAAAATAACAGAGTTCAAAAAAAAGAACGATCCGCAACTCGGATTACGTTCTACATCTTGTTATTTATTTTATAAATGAATTGGTAGTATTAATCTCTCAAAGAATAGTAACAGATAAATAATTATATTAAACGGATAATTTCCTATATTCACTAGCGCTTACACCTGTGTACGCTTTAAATTTCTTGTAGAACCAGTCCAATTCTGAATAACCGACTTCATTAGCGATCTCATAAATTTTCATATTTGTGTTGTCAAGTAGAAGCTTAGCTTTTTCCATGCGTTGTTGTAGGAGGTATTCGTTAAAAGTCATTTTCTCTTGAAATTTGAATTTTTGCCCCAAATAAGAACAGTTATAGTTCAAAATGTCAGAGATTTTCTTCAAGGTGATGTTCTCACTAATTTCCTCTTCCACATACGTCTTTACCTTCTCAATAATATTTGTCGTGGACTTATTGGAATGAATGGTTCGTTTTGCTAACTTGCTTTTTCTATGAGTAATAGCGTAATCTTCTATATCTTGTTTTATGGTAAATAAACATGTCTTAAATTCATCAGGTTCCACCGGATCAGGTAAGTAATCACTTACTCGAAGACTCAATGCTTTCCTAGCAAGCTGAAAATTCTTACTACCTCCTATGAGAATGATTGGAATTGAGCTTTCCTTTCGTATATTTTCACATACTTGCAATCCCTCTTGGTTCAATTGAGTCATATTAATGATGATAAGTTCGTATGGTTGTTTTTTAACTAAGTCTAAGGCGCTTCCCTGCGATTCAGCATAGTCCTGCAAATCAAAACCGCACTGTTTATAATCGAGCATCTTCTTCATCTTTTCTCTCGAATATTGATTTGGATCAACAAGCATGATCTTATACACGATCATTCCCCCTTAATGAAACTGTTTCGAATTTTCTAAAATTAGAATACGCTTTCATTATGTAACATTTTGTAATTTTATAAAATGTGCTTTTCTTTATATTGTATACAGATGTTTATATGTTGAGATAGACTTTCGGTTGAGAAGTGGCTATAGATAGGGGCATCTAGAGTTTGGTGGGTGAAAATAGCTAGTGTGAGACAGGTTGTTGCTCGAAAATGAAAGCGCTATATTAAGTGGTGTAACAAACAACTTGTTACAAAAAATTGAAAAAGGGGGATTCGAATGAAAGCTTACAAAATTTTGTCGCTATTACTTGTTTTATTCCTAGTTCTTGCAGCTTGCAGCAACGACAGTGTCGGCGATGGATTGAACGTCGAAAGTACCAACGAGGAGGCAGATGATAGTACTGAAAATGGCACATCAGAAGAAACAGGTAATGATGTAGAAAAGGAAGAGGAGAATGCGTATTATCAAACTCCTGAAATGGATTTTGATTTGGGAGGAAAAACAATTAAAGTCGTATCTTGGTGGGATATGACGATTCCAGATGACAATCCAGATAATATTCAGCGTCAGCAAAACCTTGAAGAATTAATGGAGAAACACAACTTTGAAATAGAATATATTGCAATTGATTACGGTGAATATCAAGAAAGAGTTACCGCATCTTTATTAGCGGGAGAGCCATTAGGAGATATCGTACGATTAGGAAAAAATTACACAATTCCAACATTAGTACAACAAGATCTTTTGTGGCCGATCGACGAATATACTGAGAATCCTAATGCATTCAACCAGCTTATAACAAATGATCTCTACACGTTTGAAGGTCGAGGTTATGCTTTTACTGAATCTCAGTCCAATCTAATTCAAGGAATATTCTACAACAGAACTTTGATGAATGAACTAGGTATGAAACCGTTGCAGGATTATGTTAACGAGGATAACTGGAATTGGGAAACTTTCATTGAAGTCGCCAAAGAGGCCAATCAAGATACGAATAACGATGGTAAAGTAGATACTTGGGGGCTTGCAAATCGTTCGGTTCTTCTTCCTGCCCTGTACTCAAACAATACGGGTCTTACTGTGGGAGATCAGCAGAATCTCGAGGATCCTGCTACTCTTGAATCCCTTAATTTTGTATCACAAATAGTTAATGACGAAGTAGCAAGACCAACAGAAGGCGGCGATTGGACGGAGCCTGGTCAGTTCTTCCGCCAGGGTAATACGTTGATGTTCGCAGGTGCGGATTATGAAATTGGTGGCTTAAGAAACGATATGCCTGATTATGAAATTGGTTTCGTTCCTTTCCCGAAAGGTCCAAGTGCTACGACCTATCATTCTGTTGAACCGGCATTGCAAGCATTGACGATTCCGAAGGCGGTAGAAAATCCAGAACAGCTACTTTATATCTGGGAGAAAATTAATGATATTGATTCCATTTATGATTACCCTGGTCAGGCAAGTTATGAGACCAACTATTCAAATCAAGATGACATTGATAATCTTTTGCTGGTTGCACCTAACATGATTGTACTAAGTCACGATACATTCCCTAATTTGGAATATTTTGGTTTAGAAGCTGAACTATTAGAGGGTACTTCGGTATCTACAGTTGTTGAAGCATATACATCACAGTTCCAAGCAGCAATTGACGAAGTTTATGGTACAAACTAACTAATATCAATTGATACATGGCCCCTATTATTTCTCACTGAACTTGTTTCAGTGATAGGGGGCCGATTCATTATTTGGAATCTCTTGCTATAGGAGGGGAGAAGAGTTGCACATTATGAAAAAGAAAACTGTCCTGGTCATATTAGCTATTACCTTGTTTTTTTCGTGTATTTGGGCTTATAACCCTTCAAAATCATCCGATCATGGACACGTTCAGGCAATGACTGACTTTGAAGCTATTATTCATGAAACTAGAGAAGATAGTTATGAAAATTATGTAAATATCCATTTAGGAGCGAAACGTCCGGATGAAATTATACGTATCGAGGCGGAGGACTATGTTGAGACAAATGGAGAAGGTTTCCAAGTAATAGATCAATTTGAAGGATTGAATGGAAAAGCTGTTCTCACACCCGAAGAAGGTTCTATTGATTGGGATCTGCAAATTGATAATCCAGGCTTGTACAATATCAGAATTCATT
Source organism: Halalkalibacter kiskunsagensis (assembly GCF_037027555.1). Lineage (NCBI taxonomy): Bacteria > Bacillati > Bacillota > Bacilli > Caryophanales > Bacillaceae > Halalkalibacter > Halalkalibacter kiskunsagensis. The sequence continues at coordinate 79,382 of NZ_JAXBLX010000010.1, forward strand.
ATTACCCATTGGAAGGAAAGAGTTCTTCGATTGAGAGATCGCTCACTATTAATGGAGAAACCTCTTTTCATGGTGCTGATTCATTGATATTTGATCGTGTTTGGGGTAATAGATTTGAAGAAATTCAAAAAGATGACAGAGGAAACGAATTACGTCCTGGACAAGTGGAGCGCCCTGAATGGGTGTTAATGTCTTTTAAGGATAGTGAAGGTTATTTTGAGGAACCTTATTCTTTTTATTTTGATGAAGGGGTGCAACGCATCTCATTGTCAGCTTTACGTGAACCTATGGCTATCGATTACATCGAGCTGTATCAAGAAAAGTCCGTCAAGACTTATGAAGAAGTGAAGAAAGAATATGAGGATCAAGGGCTAGAGCCTGTGGATAACCAATATATTCAAATCGAGGGACAAGATGCAGTAACTAAATCTTCGCCGACACTATTCCCGCTGTCTGACCGGTCAAGTCCGACGGTTTCTCCATACCATGTTTCAAATATTCGAATCAATACAATTGGAGGCCTGAATTGGAAGCTACCAGGTCAGTGGATTGAATGGGAGGTAGAAGTAGAAGAGGAAGGGCTATACGAAATCGTTTTGAAACGTAAGCAACATGAGCTTCGTGGCTTATACGCGACAAGGAGCCTTACAATAAATGGAGAATATCCGTTTGAAGAAATGAAACGAATTCGATTTAATTTTAATCGAGACTGGGAGAATCAAATACTAGGTGAAGAGGAACCTTACCTATTTCATTTGTCCGAGGGAACACATCGGATTCGAATGACTGTTTCGCTAGGTGAACTTGCGCCTGTTTTAAGGACGGTTGAATCGAGTGTTCTACAGCTTAACGAAATGTATAGACAGATATTGATGATTACCTCTAACACACCTGATCCATATCGTGATTACCAGTTAGAAAGACGAATCCCTGGTCTGATAGAAGGATTTTCAGAGCAAGCGGAGATTATTCAGAGTGTTGCAGATTATCTAGTGGAACAAACCGGAGAGCGAAGTGATCAAGTGGCAGTTCTTCACTCAATGGTTAGACAACTTGAGGACATGGTGAGGGCTCCTGAAACGATTGCACGGCGCCTAGATGACTTCAAATTAACTGTCGGTGGTCTAGGAACATTTATCCTAACTGTTCGTGAACAACCACTTACTTTAGATTATCTTGTTTTCTCTTCTCCTGATCACGAGCTTGTTAGAGCAAAAGCCACATTGTTTGAAAGGGCTAAACATGAGGTAGGAGCATTTGTCACTTCATATACGATGGATTATGACAGTATAGGCAACATTGCAACGTTAGATCGTTCGGTTGATGTATGGATTACGACTGGGCGAGATCAGGCTCAAGTATTGAAAGGCTTGATTGACGAAACGTTTACACCTGAGAGTAATATATCGATAAATTTAAGGCTAGTTCCTGCCGGAATTCTATTGCCAGCTACACTTGCAAATGAAGGACCTGACGTTGCTTTACAGATTGGTGAAGATATGCCTGTCAACTATGCTATGAGGAACGCATCAGCTGATTTGTCGGGTTTTCCTGATTATGAGGAAGTCGCAACGCGGTTCCGTGACAGTGGATTACAGCCATATTTATATGATGGGGGCGTGTATGGTCTTCCTGAGCAACAAATATTCCCAATGTTGTTCTACCGCAAGGATATTCTTGAGGAACTTGGTTTGACACCGCCTAAAACTTGGGATGAAGTTTATAATATGATTTCCGTTCTACAGAAGCATAATTTGGAATTCTTTTTACCAATAGACGACCCGATGATGCAGCAAGCTCAACATAACTTGGTGCCAAACTCTACTTTTGCCATGCTGCTGTATCAAAATGACGGACAGTTTTACCAAGAAGATAACAAGGCAAGTGCGTTGGATTCCGAGATCTCCATGGAAGCCTTTAGAGATTGGACTAATTTCTACACCAACTATAGGTTCCCGTTAATGGCTGATTTTCCAAACCGGTTCCGCGTTGGCGAGATGCCAATAGGCATTGCTGATTACACTACTTATAACATGTTGACCGTGTTAGCACCTGAAATCAGGGGAATGTGGGACTTCACGATGGTTCCTGGAACAGAAATGGAAGACGGTACGATTAATCATAGTGTAGCTAGCCACACAACTGCAGTTATGATGCTTGAAAATGCGGATGATAAGGATTCCTCTTGGGAATTCATGAAATGGTGGACGGATCGCGATACCCAGATTGCTTTCGGTCGCGAGATGGAAGGTTTGATGGGAGAGGCAGCGCGGTATCCTACTGCCAACATCGAAGCGCTTGAACAATTGCCTTGGCCAGTGGAGGATTACAACAATCTAGAGAGTCAGTGGCAGTGGGTAAATGGAATACCTCAAGTTCCAGGAGGATATTTTACGGGAAGACATTTGGACAACGCTTTTAGACGAGTTGTTAACGCAAATGAGAATCCTCGCGAAGCATTGTCGGATTATATTTTATACATTAATGATGAAATTGAAATTAAGCGAAAAGAATTTAATTTACCCAATTAGGATAGGAGGTGGAAGCAGGTGCAAACAAAAATAAATCAACAACCCGCAACAGGCTCCATCTATCAGGCTAAGGAAACCCGATTAGCCAAATTTATGAAGGAGTTAAAAAGAGGGAAACATTACTACATTTTGATGGCTCCTTATTTTATTATATTCACTTTGTTTACACTCATCCCTGTAGTTGTTTCTTTCGTACTGAGCTTTTTCCATTTTAATATGTTAGAACTACCGAGTTTCGTCGGATGGGATAATTATTCTAGACTATTTTTAAATGATGATATCTTCATGATTGCACTGAAAAATACGTTTGTTTTTGCAGTCATAACAGGTCCTGTCAGTTATATTGCTTGTTTTCTGTTTGCATGGATTATCAATGAGCTTTCACCGAAGGTTCGGGCGTTTATGACACTTGTCTTTTACGCGCCTTCACTTTCGGGGAATGTTTTCTTTATATGGCTTATTATTTTTTCTGGTGACAGTTATGGCTACTTGAATGGCTTCCTAATGAGCGCTGGTTTTATCTTAGAGCCGATTCAATGGTTGAGGGATGAACAGTACATTCTATGGGTTGTTATCATCGTTCAATTATGGTTAAGCTTAGGAACTGCTTTTCTTGCGTTTATTGCCGGTCTTCAAACAATTGACCGTTCGTTAATTGAAGCAGGGGCTGTAGATGGGATTAAAAATAGATGGCAGGAGCTTTGGTTCATTACACTTCCATCTATGAAACCTCAGTTGCTATTCGGGGCTGTTATGCAGATTACGATGGCGTTCGCAGTCGCCGATATCTCGATTGCACTAGCTGGTTTTCCAAGTGTTAACTACGCAGCTCATACTGTCGTCACTCATCTTATGGATTATGGATCAATTCGATTTGAGATGGGGTATGCTTCTGCGATCGCAACAGTGCTGTTTGCAATTATGGTTGGTACGAACTTGGTGACACAAAAAGTACTAAGAAAGGTAGGTGAGTGACATTGTTTCGAAAAATAAGGAAGACTTTCGGAATTGAGAAAAGTCTGAATCGTTCGTTTACTGTAAGCTGTCTTATGTTTGCTCTCCTTGCCGTATTTGGTGCTTTTATGGCGTTGCCGTTAGTATATGCCATAAATAATGCATTCAAGCCACTGGATGAAATCTTTTTATTTCCACCACGCTTCTTCGTTAGAAATCCGACCATGGATAATTTCTTTGATTTAATAGCGATTATGGGGAATTCATGGGTACCGCTTTCTCGATATTTTGCGAATACTTTGATCATTACAATTGTAGGTACTGTCGGACATATTTTGCTGGCATCAGCTGCGGCATATCCACTTGCAAAATACCGTTTCCCGGGTTCGAAAACGATTTTTTCCATTGTCATATTAGCTTTAATGTTCTCGCCGCACGTTACGGCGATTCCTAATTATATGGTAATGTCGTGGCTCGGTTGGGTTGATTCCCACGCATCGCTAATCATACCAGCCATGGCGTTCCCGCTTGGGTTATTCCTGATGAAGCAATTTATGGAACAAATACCAGATGCCTTACTAGAGGCGGCTAAAATTGATGGGGCTAACGAATATCGAATTTTTTGGTCAATTGTCATGCCTAATGTGAAGCCAGCATGGTTAACGTTAATGATTCTACAGTTTCCAATGTTGTGGGGAAGTAATGGAGGAAACTTCATTTATAGTGAGAGTTTAAAAACACTAAACTATGCACTAGAGCAGATTGTACTGGGGGGGATTGCCAGAGCAGGTGTCGGAGCTGCGGTCGCCTTATTCTTGATGATTGTACCGATTACGCTCTTTGTTATTTCTCAGAGCAGTGTTATCTCAACCATGGCTAATTCAGGGATAAAAGATTAGAAGGGAGTTGTGCACGATAGTGAAAATGTTAACCAAGTTGAGCGCATTCCTTCTACCTGCATTTTATTTTCTCCTGTTTATAAGTACGGAACCAATGACAGTACGAGCAGATACTGGTACCGATTCTTATAATTATTCATTCTGGGGAGAATCCGTTCCAGCTCCAGCTGCCTTCCAAGCAACACAGCTGGTGAACGGCGCAAGCTTGGGGATCGAAGCGCTCAGAGAACCGAATGACCTGTATGTAACAAACGATAATTTTATCTATGTCATCGATACTGGTAACAATCGTGTCGTGATAATAGATAAAGAATTTAATATGGTTGATACAATTGATTCCTTTCTTCATGGAGGGAAAAATGATACATTTTCCAATCCACGTGGTGTGTTCGTAACGAATGAAAAACACGTTCTGATAGCTGATACCGGAAATCATCGTGTGGTTCATTTGGATCAACATTTTAATTTGGTGAAAATTATCGAGGAACCAAAGTCCGACCTTATAAGAGAAGATTTTGTATTTCAACCTGAAAGAGTTGTTGTGGATAATGCTAACAGGATCTATGTGTTAGCTTCAGGAGTATTTGATGGTTTTATGGAATTTGACATCGAGGGGGATTTCACCACATTCATAGGTGCAAACCGAGTACAGATTGAACCGATCGAATATTTTTGGAGTCGTGTTGCAACAAGAGAGCAACGGAGCCAAATGAGGATGTTTATACCAACGGAATTTTCAAATTTAGATATTAATGATCAAGGATTTCTCTATGCAACTAGTACCGATGGCTCAAACGATAGTATCAAAAAGCTTAATGCAAGGGGAACAGATATCTTAAGAAGAGAAGGGTATTTCAGTCCTATTGGTGATATTCGATATGAGCATGATTTAGGTCCTTCTAGGCTGACTGATATTTCTGTTACGGACAGCGAGATCTATTCCGTTCTAGATTCTAGGCGAGGTCGAATCTTTACGTACGATGGTGATGGACATTTAATGTACATGTTCGGTGGTCTGGGGAATCGATTAGGTAAATTTAATACCCCTGTTGCGATCAGTTGGTTTGGAGAAGATTTTCTCGTGTTGGATAGGGCATTAGGCGAAATAACCGTTTTCCGCACAACTGAATATGGCCGGACACTCACTGAGGCTGTAAGAAGTTATTATCGAGGTGATGAAGAAAAGGCGAATGATCTTTTTGAACGAACTGTCAACATGAATGCCAATCTTAATTTCGCTTATAGCGGCATTGGCAAAGCCTTGTTACGCCAAGGGGATTACAAGGAAGCAATGCATAACTTTGAGCAAAGTTACGATCGAACTAATTATTCGAAGGCCTTCTTGCTTTACCGAAATGAAGTGCTTCGAGAACATTTTTCTACGATTATGACGGTACTTATGTTAGTAGCTGTAGGTGCTGTGAGCTTTAGGATCTACCGAAAAGTAAAATGGAGAAAGAGGGGGGTTTCAATTGAATAGAGAGATGATTAAATACCCATTTCACCTTATCTTTCATCCTTTTAACGGGTTTTGGGATTTGAAATATGAATATAGTAAGCGAATGAATCTGATTATTTCCTTTGCCATTTTGTTCTTGCTTGTGGTCACGAATGTTTTGAGCAGTCAGTACAGTGGCTTTCTCGTTAATTTGTATAATCCGGAGAACATGAACAGCTTAATGGAAATTCTATACGTCATTATACCGGTATTATTTTGGTGTGTGGCTAATTGGTCACTAACAACTTTAATGGACGGGGAAGGGAAGTTTGTTGAAATTTTTACATCTACATGCTTTGCATTAAGTCCACTTGTTATCATTAACTTCCCGTGGATTTGGTTAAGCAATTTGATATCGATGCAAGAGACGATGTTCTACTACTTCTTTACTAGCTTTGCGGTTCTCTGGTTTGTCTTTCTATTGTTTATCGGAAACATGACGGTGCATCAATATACTCCGTCCAAATCAGTCGGGACCATCTTACTGACAATAGTGGCAATGGGCTTTATGGCATTTCTATGCTTATTGTTCTTTAGCCTGATTCAACAGATGGTCGCTTTCTTCGGCGTAATCTATCAAGAAATTGTCAATAGGTATTAAGAAGGGGTGGTAAAAAAATGGGTGTAGATAGAAAAACACGAAAAATATTACTACTTATGTGCTTTCTCTTTACCATCATCTTAGTAGGCTGTTCAGAACCCAGTTCAATCAGTGAAACGGATGGTGATGAAGTTGATCCGGTATTTGTACAGGGAGAAGCATTGCAAGCCTCTTTCTCCGATGATCGCATTGGCGGAATGAAAGGGATTGCAGAAAATGATTATCTGCAATTGTTTGTAGATGATATAAACGGCTCAATTGCCGTTCATAATAAAAATAGTGGAAAGATCTGGCATAGTAATCCTCAGAACTGGGAGCAGGATTCAATCGCATCTGGAGAAAACAAAGCCTTATTAGGCTCTCAGATGCAGTTAGATTTCTTTAATAATTTCGGACAAAGAAGCTCCATCAATTCTTACGGGGGCAGTGTGGTGCACGAACAGTTTACATTTGAAGAGATTCCAAATGGTGTTAGGGCTTCTTATCTTTTCGGAAAAGCTGAGAGAGGAGCAGAAGATTTACCCCTCATGTTAAGCGTTGATAGATTTGAAGAGTTGTCAAGCAGATTGGATTCAACGGGGCAGCGTGCTTTATTGATTGCATACAGAGAGAATTCGGAAAAAGCTGTATATGAAAGAAATGACAGTGCGCTAAGTGGACTTCAATTGGAACGTGCATTACAGGCGTTTGAGGATGCAGGATACACTGAAGAGGACCTGGCACAGGATATGGCAGAACTGAATTTTACTCAAGAAACAAATGAGGGACGTATTTTCCGAGCATCAATAGAATATACGTTGGACAACGATAATCTTGTTGTGCATGTTCCAGTTTCTAGTATTGAATTCCCTGATAAATTTCCTGTAAATATGGTTTCTTTCATGAATTTCTTTGGTGCTGGTGGGGCAGAAGACGAAGGATCATTGTTTGTACCAGACGGTTCAGGTGCTCTCATCCACTTTAATAGTGGAAATACACAGTACCCGTCATACAGGCAATCAATATACGGATCAGATTTAACTTTGTCTGTGACAGATGATAGTAATAGTAGCGAAGAAAAGGTCAGATTGCCTGTATTCGGAATTATTCAGGAGGACGACGCCTTATTTGGAATTATAGAAGAGGGTGCCTCAGTTGCGAGAATTAACGCAGATATCAACGGCAGATTAAATAGTTATAACTACGTTTACCCAAGCTTCTATGTAGTAAATAAGGGTGATGTGACGTTAAATGCGAATGAGCAACAACGGACATTACCAAAATTCCAAGAAGATCCGATGAGGACAGACTTCACAGTACGCTATGCATTTTTAAGTGGTGAAAGCGCTTCTTATAATGGAATGGCAGGGTATTATCAGGATTATCTGGTAAAAAATAATGGGTTACCCGATAGACAGGTTGTTAGTGAAACGAATGATAGTCCTTTCTATTTACAGCTTGTGGGAAGCATCTCTAAAAGGAAGCATTTAGCTGGCATTCCGTATCAAGCACTTGAACCTCTAACAACATTTGAACAGGCAGAAAGCATTATTAACCAAATGCAGAATAGAGAGATTTCTAATATTAAATTGAATTATACGGGCTGGTTTAATGGAGGAGAGAATCATAAAGTCCCAAACAAAGTCTCAGTCGACAAAGCAGTTGGAGGAAGTAATGGTATGCGCAATTTCGCCTCATTTACTCAAGAAGAAGGGATTGAATTCTTCCCGAGTGTTAGTATTCTGACAGTCAATTCAGGGTCGGGATTCAGAGAATCTCGCGAAGCATCAAGAACATTATCAGGTCTTCCTGCTGAGTTATATCCAATGGATTTGACGCTGAATCGACGTGATCGATCAAAATCACCGTCCTATATTCTATCACCGAAGCTTGTAGAACAGTATACGGAGAACATGCTAAAAGACTTACGTGAATTTGAGACAGGTGGAATCTCGCTGAGAGATATGGCTAACCAACTTAATGGTGATTACAGGAGAAATAATCAGATTCATCGGTCAGAGTCTGAGAGTTATACCCTGCAGGCGTTAGACAAGATTCGTGAAGAAGATATGAATATCATGGCTAACGGAGGTAATGCCTATTCCTTACCTTACTTGTCACATATTACGAATGCACCACTAGGTAACAGCGGTTATAAGATTGTTGATGAAGTCATTCCTTTCTATCAGATGGTGATTCGAGGACATATAGATTACACAGGGGAACCGTATAACCTATCTAATTACTCCGATGTGAGGCAATATGTGTTGAGAAATCTAGAGTATGGTTCGAACGTTTATTTTACATGGATATATGAACCGAATTACAAGGTCAAGGATACGAATTTCAACCATTTATATGCCGTTAATTACGAGCTATGGATCGACCAGGCCACGGAAATTTACCATGAACTAAACGACATTTTAAGCAAGGTTAACAATGAACCGATTTTATTGCATGAAAAACTAGATGAGGGAGTTTACAAGACTGTATATAACAACGGGATGTTTGTAATTGTAAACTATAATCGTCATTCCATGACGGTTGAAGGAAAGACGGTAGAAGCCCAAGGCTATATAACAGGTGGTGAGGGTCTATGAAATCCATAAAAATGGGGAAGTCATTTCAGACATATGAAGGACAAAAGGCGCTTTGGGGATTTCTCTTTGTTTCGCCTTGGTTAATCGGTTTTATCGTCTTCTTTATGATTCCACTGGTAAATTCTTTACGATACAGCTTAAGTACGATCGAAGCAAGTTCTGAAGGTATGCAAATTACCTTTGTCGGTTTTACTAATTACGTACAGGCTTTAACGGTTAATACAAGTTTTAACCGTATATTAGTGGAATCACTTATAGATATAGTGGTAAATGTACCGCTAATCGTTATTTTTAGTTTGTTTTTGGCAGTAGTACTGAACCAGAAGTTCTTTGGTAGAACGGTCTCTAGAGCTATCTTTTTCCTTCCGGTCATACTGGCATCTGGGGCTATTGTGAGCTTAGAAGCGACAAGCCTTGTGCAAGCGGTTAATCAACAGAATGGGGGTTCAAGTGGAGCTATCAATGCTCTATCATCCTTTGAACTTGAACGAATGATGCTAAGAGCTGGAGTTCATGAAAATATTGTTATGTATCTTACCGGAGCAGTTAATCGCATCTATGACATTGTAAGTCAGTCTGGGGTTCAGATCTTAATCTTCCTTGCAGGTATCCAGGCGATTTCACCTCAGCTTTATGAAGCGTCTAAGGTTGAGGGAGCCACTGGGTATGAAGCATTCTGGAAGATCACGTTACCGATGGTTAGCCCGCTTATCCTTGTCAATGTAATTTATACGATTATTGATTCATTTTCGAGGAGTCCAGTAACAGATATCATTATGTCAACAGGCTTTGATACCTTCAATTTTGGGCTTAGCTCGGCTATGGCGTGGCTTTACTTTCTTTCCATTATGTTAATCTTAGTAGTTAGTACGTATTTCATATCGAAAAGGGTCTTCTACCAAGAATAGAGTGGTCTAGGAGTAAAACGATTTTGGAAGGACAAGAAAGCCGAATAGTTTCGTTATCATTAGAAGTGCAAAAATATGAATACATGTAACTTAATTCAAATATCAACTTAACAAGATAGGGGGGAACGAGTTGAAAATATCTAAATTATCATCTCTAGACAATTGGAAGCGTTGGCTATGGTCGATGGTACGCTTCGTTCTAATTGTTGGATTAGCGTTTGTCATCCTATATCCCATTCTTCAGAAAATATCGACGGCGTTAAAGCACCAACAAGACCTTTACTCACCGATTGTCGTATGGATTCCTGAGAATGTTTCACTAGATAATTTTAGGAATGCTATATCGATTATGGATTATTGGAATACATTGCTTAACACGATTCTCCTTGCTGGAATCACAACGATCTTAACAACTGCTTCCTGTGCGTTAGCAGGTTACGCATTTGCTCGGCTGAAGATAAAAGGAGGCAATTTGCTTTTTGCAGGTGTCATACTTACGATCTTGGTTCCGCCTACAACGATCCTTATTCCGATATACATGAATTTAAGAGATTTTACCTTGATGGGAATCATTCCACTATTAACTGGGGATTCGGTAAATTTGTTGAACTCTTATTGGCCGTTTATTTTGACATCTCTTACTGCAACTTCCCTTAAAGCAGGTCTGTTCATCTTTATTTTTAGACAATTTTTCAAGGGGATACCAAAAGTTATCGAGGAAGCAGCATATATTGATGGAGCTGGCGTTGGCACAACGTTTTTTCGAATCATGTTGCCAAACGCTATTCCAGCAATGGTTACAGTTATGCTTTTCTCGTTTGTATGGCAGTGGAATGACACATTCTATACGACAACGTATTTGACATCAAGTAACGTGTTAGCAACGCAATTGTCATCTTTGCCATATAACTTGGCTATCATGCTCGAGGGAGAAGCAGGCAGTAATGATCCATTCTTCCAAAGCATGGTGCAAGACACTGGTATTTTACTTTCTATGCTACCGCTAATCATTATGTATCTATTCCTTCAACGTTACTTCGTTCAAAGTGTTGAAAGAAGTGGGGTTGTCGGATAAGCTTTTTCTTTGCACAGCTCAGCACCTTGCGGAAATTTTTTAATAGGTCCGTAAGGTGTTTTAATTTCATGGCCGTTATTGAGGTGTTATAGAGAGGTGGGGACTAATCCTGATGAATAAAATTTGTAAAAAGAAAAAAACGTTTATTATTCATACCGCGGCACTGATATTAATCTTTTCATTATGGCTTCTAAGTGGATGCCAATCAAGCATGGAAGATATCGAAAGTAGTGAACCTGTGACTGCGCCAGCACAACAGATTGATATAGAGGATAGTGCAGAGAGTGCTTCCGATTCAGAAGAAAATTCAGTGGTTGAGGAAGATGATATTACTGATAACTCGGAATCTATCGTGATTGAAACACCTCCTGTTCCTTCTGTTGAGGAGGATATACCTTCACTTGCTGAAACGTATATTGATTATTTCCCGATGGGGGCAGCAATTGAACCTTTCCAAACGACCGGACTTAAGGCAGATCTCCTTAAAAAGCACGTAAACTGGTTAGTAGCTGAGAACGTGATGAAGCCAGATGCGATTCAACCTTCTGAGGGTAACTTCAATTGGGAGAATGCAGATCAAATTGTTGAATTTGCCAGAAAGAACGGCATGGAGGTACGATTTCACACGTTAGTTTGGCATTCACAGATTGGCGACTGGTTCTTTAAGGATTCTGAAGGCAAACCGATGGTCGATGAAACCGATCCGGTAAAACGTGAAGCGAATAAAACACTGTTGCTTGAACGTTTGGATGAACATGTTCGCACTGTAGTAGGTCGTTATAAGGACGATATAATTTCATGGGACGTCGTGAATGAGGTCATTGAACCGGGCGATCCGGATGGTATGAGAGCAAGTGAATGGTATCAAATTACAGGAACCGACTTTATCGAGACGGCATTCCGAGCTGCGCGTGAAGCAGGAGGTCCCGGGATCAAGCTCTATATTAATGATTACGGAACAGACAATCCGGTGAAACGGGACCGACTCTATGAACTCGTAAAGGTGTTGCTTGAAAAGGGTGTACCAATTGATGGAGTTGGCCACCAAACGCATATCGACATTCATGGACCTACTGTGACGTCCATCATAGATTCGATGCAGAAATTCAGCGAACTGGGCCTTGATAATTTAGTTACTGAATTGGATATGAGCATTTATTCTTGGAATGACCGTAGTGATTTTAGCGATGATATTCCTGAAGTTGTACTTCAAAAACAAGCTGAAAGATATCAAGAATTATTCGAAGCATTTAAAGAACACAAGGATATACTAAGTGGTGTTGTATTCTGGGGAATTGCTGATAACCACACTTGGCTACATTCGTTTCCGGTGAATCGTACAAATGCACCGTTATTGTTTGATCAGAATCTTAATGTAAAGTCGGCGTTTTGGGCCGTTGTCGACCCTTCAAAGCTACCTCAAAACTAATCGTATGAAAGGGTTCTCGTAGTGAGCAGATTGCGTTGGCGGCATCTGCTCCCTTTGTTACTAAAACATTATTCATAAAAGTCTAGAAATGCTCTTTCTTCAACGACAAGTGAAACTTAAATAATGGACTTTCGTGAATATTAATGGGGGAATTTGGTGGATAAAGATGGGGAAAATACCAAGAAAGCAATAAAAGAAGAAATGGATAGAAAGGAATTATTGAGAAAGTATTGGCAGTTCATTAGATCCTATCGCTTTGTTTTTTTGATCATCATTGTTCTAGGTATATTGCAATTAGCTGTACCTCTAGTTGCACCTTATATAACGGGAATTGTGTTGATTGACCACGTTTTACAAGGAGAAGATACATGGACTCTTCAAAGTGCTGTGCTAGTTTTGTTAGCTGTATTTTTGTTTGGTGTAACGATGGAGTTTATTAGAAACTATGTAACTGCTAAGTTAGGGAATAGAATGGTTGTTGATATAAGGAAAAAGCTCTATCAACACCTGCAATTACTATCTCCTAAATTCTATGATAACAAACATGTGGGCGGGGTTGTCTCGCGAATATTAAATGATGTTAATGGGGCACAGAATCTCGTACAAGGGGGTGTTATCAATATTATTGTAGATTTATAGTGTTTTTGCGACAGCAATGTTGTTTGTGTTAGACTGGCGATTAGCAATTATGGCTCTGTGGATTCTACCAATGTTATTTAACTTTTACGAATTTAAACGTCCGTATTCGCTTTGCATGGAGGTCTGTCCATCGTCAAATGGAACGGATGTCTTCTGTTTTAGTGGAACGAATTAGCGGGATTAAAATTGTTCAAGCTTTTACCCGAGAAAAAACAGAGATGAAACGGTACACGAAACAAGCAGATCAATATTTGTATCTTTCGTGTATCAATCCGAACGCCCCATCTTTACAAATAGAGATAAAGACGGCGATCCAGATATAGTAGAAGAATTTAAAGCGGATAAAAAGTTTTTCTTAGTGCCTCCTAAAATACTACCAAACAGAAGACCGGAAATTGAAGGATATGAATACGAAACATACAAAGATTTAAAGAATATTTCATTTCATGCAAAAACTGGTGATGTCATTGCATTAGTTGGTTCAAGCGGTTCAGGAAAATCAACATTAGCCAATCTAATTCCTCGTTTCTATGATCCGGATGAAGGGGAGATTTTACTTGATGGGGTTAACATTAAAAATTATGATCTTTACGATCTTAGAAAACAAATTGCCTTAGTTCTTCAAGATAATATTCTTTTCTCTGGAACTGTGTATGAGAACATTGCTTATGGAAGGCCTGAGCTTCTAAAAACGAAGTGATTGCAGCAGCAAAAGCAGCTAATGTTCATGATTTTATTATGGAGTTAAAAAATGATTATGACACGATCCTAGGTGAACGAGGGATGAGATTATCTGGGGGACAAAAACAACGAGTTGCCATTGCTAGAGCTTTGCTTAAAGATCCTCGTATTCTAATTCTTGATGAGGCAACTTCAGCGTTAGATGCTGAATCGGAAGCGCTCGTGACGGCAGCTTTAGAAAAACTCATGGAAAATCGTACAACGGTTGTGATTGCTCATCGTTTAGCAACTGTAGTACGTGCGGATCAAATATTAGTATTAGACCGGGGAGGAATTGTGGAAAATGGTACTCATAAAGAGCTCTTACAGTTAAATGGTGTTTACCGTAACCTCTATGAAAAACAATTAAAAGCCATGAAGCCTGATGAATTGGAGAATGTTCACTCTATTTAATCTTCTTATTGGCTATAGGCTCATGTGTCTCAGCACTTTTTTAAAACCCGCAAACAGACTTCTTTTCATACCCTTCCTGATGATAATACCTAATAGATAAAGGGTAATTCACCAACTGTTTGACAGGTTGTTGCTTCTAAACATGCACGCTACACTTACTCTAGGTATCTTTAAAAGATAAGAATAGAAAGAGGGAGATAATAAATGAACAATCAACGTTTGAATGCAAATGTAAAGTTATATGAAGCTTTCAAAGAAGATTTCTTTATTGGCGCAGCAGTGAATCCGATTACATTGGAGGGGCAACGTGATCTTCTTAAGCATCATTTCAATAGCTTGACAGCAGAGAATGAAATGAAGTTTATAAGTTTACATCCTACCGAGGAAGAGTATACGTTCGATCATGCCGATCGGTTGATTTCATTCGCAAAAGAAAATGGAATGGGAGTACGAGGACATACGCTCGTATGGCATAACCAAACTTCAGAGTGGATATTTGAAAATCAAGATGGAAATACAGTTGATCGAGAAACGCTTATGGCAAGAATGAAGTCTCACATTGAAACAGTCATGACTCGATATAAAGGAAATATCTATGCATGGGATGTAGTAAATGAGGCGATATCCGACAAAAGTGGAGAACTGCTACGTCCGTCCAAATGGCTTGAGATTGCTGGAGAGGATTTTATTAGTAAAGCGTTTGAATATGCGCATGTTGCGGATCCAAATGCGTTGTTGTTCTATAATGATTATAACGAATCTGACCCTGAAAAAAGAGAGAAAATATTTACCCTGGTAAAATCACTTAAGGATAAAGGGGTACCAATCCATGGAATTGGTTTACAGGCACACTGGAATCTAGAGTCCCCGTCCCTTGACCTTATTCGTCAAGCAATTGAGAGATATGCAAGTCTTGATATGAAGCTTCATATCACAGAATTGGATATATCCGTATTTAAGCATGATGACCAAAGAACGGATCTGAAGGAACCGACCGCCGAGATGATGGAGAGTCAGGCAGAACGATATGGTGAAATCTTCCGTTTGTTCAAGGAATACCGTGAATATATTACTTCGGTAACCCTCTGGGGAGCAGCTGATGATTATACATGGTTGAATAACTTTCCAGTCAGAGGTAGGAAAAATTGGCCATTTCCTTTTGATGCAGAGCATAAGCCGAAGCAATCATATTGGGAATTAGTAAATGTAGCAAATTCATAAACTAGGATAGATTTTTAGGAGGAAATAAAATGAGCCATACTACCATTACGAACCCTGTCATCTGGGCTGATATTCCGGATCCAAGTGTCATCCGGGTGGGAAAAGTTTTTTATATGGTCAGCACTA
This sequence comes from Halalkalibacter kiskunsagensis, assembly GCF_037027555.1. Taxonomy (NCBI): domain Bacteria; kingdom Bacillati; phylum Bacillota; class Bacilli; order Caryophanales; family Bacillaceae; genus Halalkalibacter; species Halalkalibacter kiskunsagensis. Next base: position 94,976 of record NZ_JAXBLX010000010.1, read on the forward strand.
GTATGCACTCTATGCCAGGCTACCCTATTATGAAATCGGAGAACTTGAAGGACTGGGAGATCGTGAATTATGTATTTGACACTTTTGAGGATAATGTTGAGCATAATTTGCTTCATGGAAAAAGTATATATGGGCAAGGTTCATGGGCAGCAAGCTTACGTTATCATGGTGACACGTTCTATGTATGTTTCTCAAGCAATGATATGAATCAATTCTATGTGTACCGTACAAAAGATATTGATAACGGAATCTGGGAACGTTCCGTTATCCAAGGTCTATATCATGATCCTAGTATGCTGTTTGACGAAGGGCGCGTTTTTGTAATCTATGGAAATGGAGACATCCGCATTACTGAGCTGACAGAAGATGCAACCGCATTAAAAGAGGGTGGTATCAATCAACTGTTATTCGAGACTGAACGAGAAGGCATTGGTCTACGATGTGAGGGATGCCATGCCTATAAGCTGAATGGCTACTATTATTTGTTTTTTATTGAATGGCCGAAGATTGGAAATGGTCGGCGCAGACAACTATGCTACCGTTCTATGGAACTTTTAGGTCCATATGAACATAGAATCGTTCTTGATGATGATATGGGATACAACAATAAAGGAATTGCTCAAGGAGGGATTGTGGATACGTCTGAAGGTGAATGGTATGCGTTCTTGTTCCAAGATCATGATGCTGTCGGCAGAATTCCATGTGTTGTTCCTGTTACATGGTCCAACGACTGGCCTGTTTTCGGAATAGATGGGACCGTACCTGAGAAATTTGTGGCAAGGCTCCCCAAGTCGGAGACTAAATCACTGGTGAGAAATGATGAATTTAACTGCTCCGAAAATAAATTGTCACTTAATTGGCAGTGGAATCATAATCCAGATCATGAATTGTGGTCTTTAACGGAACGACCTGGCTTTTTGAGATTGAGAACGAGTTATCTAACGCACAGTGTAGAATATGCTCGTAATACATTGACCCAACGGACAGAGGGACCTGCATGCAGTGGAATGACCTTGATGAAAGTAAATCATATGAAACCAGGTGACAAAGCTGGGTTAGTAGCTTTACAACACGATTTCGGTTTAGTTGGTATTCAAGTCTTGGAAACTGGCGAGCGTTATATTTCAATGTGTGTCAAGGGCAATGATGGCAACGAAGAGGCAGTTGAGTCCATTCGATTTGAAGGACATCAGATTTATTTGAAAATTGATTTTGATTTCCTTGACAGCAAAGATTTGGCAACGTTTCATTATTCTGATGATGGTGTGGAATGGTATCAAATAGGGGCCCCATTACAGTTGAAATATACATTGAATCATTTCATGGGCTGCAGAATTGGCCTATTCAATTATGCTACGAAGGAAAGCAGTGGTTTTGTAGATTTTGATTATTTTAAATATCTTAAAAAGGATATAGAATAAATAAAAATAATTTGATTCATTTTTGAGGAGTGCAGATTCAGTTAAGTAAACTAATAAATAATTAAAGATTTTGACGCCACTTTTCTATCATGTGAAGATGGCGTCTTTTTATTAAATATATATAGAAGAAAGTATATTCTAACTCACGAAACAAAGAGATAGTAAGAATCTAAAAAATTGTGTATTGCAAAATGATCACACCAATAGGAGAATGAATAATAATGGTTCAATAATTATGCAGTTGCAGGAGTAAAAAATAGGGGTTAGAAGTGACTCGTAACGAGCTAAATTAAAAGCGCTTACAATGAATGTCCCTTTGTGAACATAATCATTTTAAATGTATATTGCAAAAATGAGAGAACTACGCTGTTTCGAGACTTTATAAGAAATGGGGTCGATCGTTTGTGGAAATGAAATTAAACAAATTCAACTACGGGTTTATCATTCTCTTTCTTAGTATGCAAGTTCTACTAGCATGTGAGCAAACTGACAGCACTAAAGATGATGAAGAATTGGACAAGATTGGTGAAGAAATGGTTAATCAACACCCTGGCCTAACTGAATATAATCCGCCTATTGAAATTCACTTCGTAAGAGAAGTAAACAAGGGTCTTGAGGATCTACTTGAAGAGATGCCAGAGGAAACATTGGAAGATAATCGGTGGAACGAGCTCTTTAAACAGGAGTTAGGGGTTGAAATAAAATACGATTGGCTAGCCAGTGGCGATCTTTACCACCAGAAATTAGCTGTTGCCATTTCCTTTGGAGATCTGCCTGATGTGGTGAGAGTAAACTCACAGCAACTAAGAGAGTTGAGCAATGCCGGCTTGATTCAGGACCTATCGTCAGTTTTTGAAAAGTATGCCACCCCCTTTACAAAGGAAATTATGAATCAGGAAGGGAATGGTCTACTTGAAGCTGCTACGCTCGATGGTCAATTCATGGCGATACCGGAAATAGAACCTTCCATCGAAAGAGCACAATTTATTTGGATTCGTACTGATTGGCTGGAATTTCTAGGCTTAGACCCACCCGAAACGATGGAGGATGTATTGAACATTTCTAAGGCGTTTACAGAAGAAGATCCGAATCAAAGCGGGGAAGTTGATACGTTTGGACTTGCTATAACTCAACACTTGTGGGATCCCGTTATGGGAATATTGGGTTTTATGGCTGGTTATAATGCTTACCCTACGATTTGGATTGAAGATGATTCTGGCGGACTCGTTTTTGGAGGTGTTCAACCGGAAGTCAAAACAGCTTTGAAAGCGCTTCAAGACATGTATCAGAATGGTCAACTCGACAGCGATTTTGCTTTTAAATCAGGAAACAAGGTCATCGAACAAATTTCTGAGGGTAAGATAGGTATGATCTATGGCGAACAATGGGGGTCTTTTTTAGCTGGTGTCAGCCGTAATAATGATCCGAATTCCGAATGGCGTGCTTACCCAATCGTTTCTGATACGGAAGAGTTGACAAAGGTGCCGTTAAAGTTTGGAGATCACCGGTTCTTGGCTGTCAGAAAAGGGTATGAACACCCTGAAGCAATTATAAAATTGATAAACTTATATTTAGAAAAGAACTGGGGACAAACGGCCGATTACGAAAATTACTACAGTACTCCATTTCCTGTATGGCAGCTTTCTCCTGTAAGGCCATTTCCAGCATTGAAAAATTTAGAGGCGTATCGGCAACTTGAAAAGGTGCGGCGAACAGGAGATGATTCCGAGTTAAATCCGGAAGCAGAATCGATACTAAAGAACATTGATAATTATTTAATAAAGAATGATGATTCAGGATGGGGATGGGAGCGGACATATGGTCCTACGGGAGCTTATGCCATCCTAGAACAATACATTGAAAACGATCAATTATTGTACGAACGCTTTGTGGGAGCCCCTACGACGACGATGATTGAAATGAATCGAGTCATGAATAATCTTATGCACGAAACGTATGTCAACATTATACTCGGACGTCCTTTATATGAATTCGATAAGTTTGTGGATGATTGGAATAAAATGGGGGGCGATCAAATTACGGATGAAGTTAATCAGTGGTATAAGGAAAGAGGCAGTATAGAGGAGTAGAGAGATAGTCATAAGGTAAGATTTCCCCAAACATAGATTTTGGACCAAGCAGCATCGGAGGGAGTTAATTGTTTAGCATTCCTGTTCATCCATTACGAAAAACGATCTTTGTACGACTAATAGTTATGTATCTTGCTGTCATCCTTCCGATTATCTCGCTTGGAGTCTATTTGTATAATTGGAGTTATCATAATGCGAGCCAAGAAATCTCTAAAAATACATTGATTCAATTAGACTCGTATTTAGAAAATTTAAATCGTGAAATTCAATGGTTGGAAATTCAACAGTTTGATATTTTGCAGGATAATGAACTAAGAAAAGTAGCTTTCACCTGGGGAGTAATGGATAATGTGCAAAGAAAATCAAGCATGAACTATATGGTGCATCGACTGACCTCGATTAAGAATACTAGCAATTATATAAAGGATATTTTTATACATATTATCACCATCGACAAAACGATATCAGCCGGAAATGCCGTTCAAGATTTTGATCATTTGAAATATGAGTATATTCTCTCTGGTATACAAGGTAATGAAAGGCGGCTAATAAAGAAGGAAGACTCTTTATATCTCAGTACCTCCATGATGGGAGTAAATAATGTTAACGAACCTTTTGCGGTTGTACAGATTGAATTTGATACAGAAGAACTAAAGGCTGCTTTGGACAAGATAAATTTATATCCAAAAAGTGGCTCTTTCTTACTATCAGAAGAAATGGGTCTCATAGTAGTTGCAGGTGAGGAGTCACCTCATATAAAAGAAAGCTACAGAAATGCCGTAAATAGATCAATAGATATTATGAATTTAGTAGATGTTGAAGGCGAAAACTACCATATCGACAAAGCTTATTCCGAAGAAATGGGTCTCTTTGTCGTAAGTTATTTACCGGAAGAGGTTGTTAGCAGACCACTGAATAAGTTCAGTAATTGGGCTTTAGTATTCGCTTTTACTTCAATCAGTGCTTTAATTATCTATGCTTATTCGACTTATAGATTGGTGCATAGACCGTTGCTACTTTTAATTCAAGGATTTAAGAGAATGGAAAAGGGACATTTGGATATGCCGATTAAGCACGAGAAAACAGATGAATTTGGATTCTTATATGACCGTTACAATAAAATGCTCATTCGATTGCAGATGCTCATTGATCAAGATTATAAACAGAAGATGATGATGCAAAAGGCTGAATTGAAGCAGTTACAGTCCCAAATCAACCCTCATTTTCTTTATAATAGCTTTTTTATATTGAATTCACTTGCTAAATTAGAAGACACGGAGCGAATTGAGTTATTTACGAAAATGCTTGGTGAATATTTTCGATTTATTACTAGAAATGGAGATAATGATGTGCTTCTAGTAGATGAAATTAAACACGCCCGGACATATACTGAAATTCAAAACCTTCGTTTTTCAAGACGCATAAGTGTTCAATTTGATGAATTGCCTAAAGAAATGGAACGAATTAAGGTACCGCGGTTGATTGTCCAACCTATTATCGAGAATGCTTATGAACATAGTCTCGAAAAAATGTCAGATCAAGGTCTGCTTCTTGTAACCTTTGAAATGCATGATAATGAGTTTTCTATCATTGTGGAAGATAACGGTGACACACTAAGTGACGACGATATTCATAAATTAAGTGAACGTTTAGCTATGAAGGAAGATAATCAGGAACTTACAGGTATAATCAATATTCACCGGAGAATTGAATTGATATACGGGCAAGGCAGCGGGGTATTTTTGTCTAGAAGTACGTTAAATGGTCTAAAAGTCATGGTTCGAATCAATTTAGAAAAGGAGAATTCCGATGTATAGATTATTGATTGTAGACGATGAAGAAATCATAGCAGATGGATTATACGAAGTATTTAGCCGCTTAATGCCAGACGAATTAGATGTCTGTAAGGCATATTCAGGGAAAGAAGCTTTAGATTGGCTGTCTCGTACGAGAATTGACATAGTTCTTACAGATATCGCGATGCCTGGAATTGATGGGTTGGAATTAATGGAGCGTATCGAATCTTATTGGCCAAGGTGTAAAGTGATTTTTTTAACTGGACATAGTCGCTTTGATTATACGTATCGAGCGATTCAAAATCCTAATGTAAGGTATTTGTTGAAAACAGAAGGATACGATAAGGTAACTGATACCGTTAAAGAGGTGTTGACGGAAATCCAACGGAGAAATAGCGAAAGCCTTTTGTTGAAGAAATCTCAAGAACAAATCTATGCTTACGAAATGCTGACGCAAGGTGATTACATGAGATACCTTCTCCAGGATAGCAAAGCTATCTGTTCACATCAACGAGAAATTACTGGTGAATTCAGAAAGTTAAATATTAATATGGATTCAACAAAAGGTGTCCTGATGGTCCTTGGACGGTTAACATATCCGATAGGCAAGACTTATACGGAAAGGCGAGAAATTCTATCGTCTGTCAGAGCTACATGGGAAGATTATCTGTCAGAAAAAACGAATAGTATCGGAATCTTAGATAAATATGGTGATATTTTATGGATTATACAACCTTTTACTACGACTAAGGAGAAATTAGATCACCACTTATTGCCTTTCTTGGAAGGTACACTAGAGATTATTCAAGAGGAATGTTTACGTTCCGAAAATGTGACAATTGGATTTACGGTAAGCGACAGATGCTGTGAATGGCAAGGCATAACTACAAAATACGAACGCCTACGTAAGTTACAACAGCAAAAAATTGGAGATAGTATTCCGATAATTTTGAGGGACTGCCCAGACACAAAGGATGAAGTTGCTAGTAATGAAAGAAGGGTTCCGAGCTATAAAATAGAAATTTTGGCATCTCACCTTGAAACAAATAGGGAAGCTGAGTTTTTAGAGGAATTCGTTTATCTAACAAACTATACTCTCAATGGTAATGTTATGCAAATGGTTGAAACGTACTTTTCCATGGCACTTGTGCTGTATTCCTACATTAATAAACAAGGGTGGCACAATAGAATGAACAATTATGAAAAGCTATTACGATTGGATGATCATCCTTCTATGAAAGAGGCATTTCAATTTTTAAAACATATTGCAGAAGAAATCATTAAAGTGAAGCAAACAGATGAAAGAGATAGAGCTTCTTGCGTAGTAGACCGTATCTGTCATTATATTGAGACACATTTAAGTGAGGATTTATCGTTAGTGCGACTAGCCGAAATTCATTACTTTAATCCTTCTTACTTATCTTATTTCTTTAAACAGGAGTGCGGTCTAAATTTATCGGAGTATATCGACAAATGCAGAATAAGAAAAGCAAAAGAACTTTTAACAGATGGAGAATTAAAAGTTCGCGAAGTTGGTGTTGCTGTAGGATACAATGCAGCTCATTCATTTACACGCTTCTTTAAGAAAGTCACTGGTATGACACCAAAAGAATACCGCGATAAGCTTCTTGCGATACAAAGTAACTAGAATTCATGGATGTTTGGTTTGAATGTTTGAATACTCAAAAAAAAAACAAATCGTATTAAAGGAGAGAAAAAATATGAAAACGTTTCAGAATCCAATCCTACCAGGTTTCTATCCAGATCCATCCATTTGTCGAGTAAATGAGGACTATTATCTTGTAACTTCCTCTTTTGCTTATTATCCAGGTGTACCTATTTTTCATAGCAAGGATCTAGTGAATTGGGAACAGATCGGACATGTACTCGATAGACCTTCTCAACTTCCGTTAGAAGGTCAAAGGCAGTCGCAGGGCATTTTTGCTCCAACCATCCGATTTCATGAAGGTGTTTTCTACATGATCACAACCAATGTTGGAAAAGGGGGTAACTTTTTCGTGACGGCAACAGACCCTGCTGGTCCTTGGTCTGATCCATATTATTTAAATGCCCCAGGTATTGACCCTTCGTTATTTTTTGATGACGGCAAAGCTTATTATATCGGTACAAGACCAGCTCCCGAAGGAGAAAAGTATAGTGGTAACTGGGAAGTATGGCTACAAGAGCTTGATTTAGAAACAAAGAAACTAGTTGGAGAGCCAATTGGATTATGGCGAGGCGCGTTAAGGGATGTTATCTGGCCAGAAGGTCCTCATCTTTACAAAGTGAACGACTACTATTATCTAGTAATCTCTGAAGCGGGAACTGGGCATCATCATGCTGTCTCGGTTGCAAGAAGTGAAACGATAACAGGTCCGTATGTTGGAAATCCAGGAAACCCTATCCTGACGCACAGGCATTTAGGTAAAGATTATCCCGTTGTGAATGTTGGCCATAGTGACTTTGTAGAAACTCAAAATGGTGAATGGTGGGCTGTCTGTCTAGCATCACGTATTTACGGTGGCTATTATCGAAATCTTGGCAGAGAAACTTTCTTAATTCCAGTTACTTGGGAAGATGGATGGCCAATTATGAGTCCGGGAACTGGGAAATTGGAAATGACGTATCCAATGCCTATTCTACCAGAAGAAAAGTCATTGATACCTACCATGTGTGATCATTTTGAAGATGATCAACTTGATTTCAAATGGAACTTCTTACGTACGCCAAAAGAAGAATTTTATAGTTTATCGGAGCGTCCCGGTAATTTAAGTTTAAAGCTTAGACCTGAAAGGATAACAGAGTTAGTTACCCCTAGTTTTGTTGGAAGAAGGCAACAGCATATTAATTTTACCGCTTCTACAGTTATGGAATTCTCACCAAAGAAAGAGAATGAAGAAGCTGGCATTGTTTTACTTCAAAGCAACGAATATAATTTTAAATTTGTATATTTTAAAAAAGGAAATGAACAAGTAATGAAGCTAGTTAAATGTACAGCTGGTGAAGAAGAAGTTTTAATGGAATCACCAGTAGATACAGCTAAGGTTTATTTGAAGGTAACGGCACATGGTCAAGATTATAGCTTTTATTATGGAGAAAGCACAACTAACTACAGGCCATTAATCGAAAACGTCGATGGAAGGATTTTAAGTACTGATGTTGCAGAGGGATTTGTAGGTACAGAGTTAGGCTTATATGCAAGCTCTAATGGTGAAAATAGTAATAATACCGCTTATTTTGACTGGTTTGAATATGTAGGGTTATAAGGCTGTAACCGATATTGGTTATCTATTCCGTTACATACAAAGAGAAACCATACATTCTTTTGAACAAAGGCAACTGCCCCGTCCTTTGGGGCTTGCCTTTTTGCATATATCGCACATGAAATTTATGCCAAACCATCCTACTATAAGACTTTATTTAATCAGGTTGTAAGTTTGTTTAAGAGGAGGATTAAAAAATGACAGAGAAAAAAGGTTCAATACAAGCTAATATTAAACTTAAGGTACCAAAGGATCCTGTTGAAAGACGGAGTAGTTTTTACTTGATGTTTGAAACAGACATTGAGGCAACTCCTCGTACTGAAGGTGAGCCTTCACAGGAAATCTATTTAGAAGGCGAGCAATTAGTAACGAAAGCTAGACTTACAGGCTGCGTTACAGATGAGAAAATACTAAAGCTTCTAGTAAACTGTAAGGGATTTCATAAGTTGGTTCACAGTATCGGTGTAGTGATAGATGCACGTAATGATCATAACGAAAAAATCTATTTCGTATTACAAAATTGGGGGAAAGAGAAAAAATACGAAACGGGAACTCTCCTCAGAATGCCATGTCCAACAGATGGTACGGAGATGATAATGAAGCTTGAGGATTTTCAATGGTCTGAAGATGATGATGTTCTAGGAAAATTCGCATTTGAATTTGACCAACCTGGCAAAATGGCAAAAGCAAGTGTCGTATTATATTTGAATGATGGCTATGAGGTTCCAGAAATATCAATAGAAGCACCAGTTCCGTTTAGCTCGGATACATATCAGACCATGATAAGTAAATCCCTTTTAAGTAAAGGCAATAACAAAAGGTTGAAAGCGGCCATAGAAAAAGCAGAAAGAGGTGAAGAGGTTACCATTGCCTATATAGGGGGTTCGATTACCCAAGGTGCTGGGGCAAAACCAATCCATACGAATTGTTATGCCTATCAATCTTATTTAAAATTCAAAGAAATGTTTGGAAAAGATGGAGGGGAGAATGTACATTTTGTGAAGGCTGGAGTCGGAGGTACGCCATCAGAGCTTGGTATCATCCGTTATGACCGTGATATCTTAAGAAATGGAACAGTGGAAGCAGACATCGTCATTGTTGAGTTTGCAGTGAATGACGCAGGGGACGAAACAAAAGGAATTTGTTATGAAAGTTTATGTTTAAAAATACTTTCTAGAGATAACAAGCCTGCGGTCATCTTGTTATTTAGTGTATTTGAAAATGACTGGAATCTGCAGGATAGGCTTTCTCCAGTGGGAGTTCATTATGATTTGCCGATGGTAAGTGTAAAGGATGCGGTAGTAGATCAGTTCCAACTTTCGAAGGGAGAAGGCAAGATTATATCTAAAAGGCAATTTTTTTATGATATTTATCATCCAACAAATGATGGTCATATGGTAATGGCAGATTGCCTATCATACTTGTTTTCAGAAGTAAAAAAGTCGGATACAGATAAGGTTGATATTACGATAGATAAAACGCCAGTTATCGGTAATGATTTTACTGACATTCAGTTACTCGACAGAAAAGAGGTTCAAAACGTGGCTACGATCGATTTGGGTGGTTTTTCGGAAACAGACCTTAACCTGCAGATGGTAGAATTGGATGCTAACTCTTTTCCGACACCTCAGTTTCCGAATAACTGGATGCATACAGTAGCATCAGGAGAAGAGAGTTTTAAAATGACTATTAACAGCCGTAGTCTCATCCTTGTTTTTAAGGATTCGGGAAGTAGTGAGTTTGGGAAAGCAAATATTTTTGTCAATGGACAACATGTAAAAACCGCGGATCCTCATGAAAATAACTGGACGCATTGCAATGCGGTAATTTTGTATCAGGAGAATGTCTGCAAGGATCATCTCGTAGAAATTAAGATGGCTTCAGATAATCAAGATAAGTGTTTTACGATCCTTGGATTTGGATATACCTTATAGAATTTTATGGTTTTATTTATGTAAGACTTCTCTTTGATAAATAGAAAAGCTTAAGAATTTTAGAGGGAAGACTAATTTATTAATTAGTTAACATTAGTCAGAAAGGGGACGCTTTATGGAGTACAGTGGAGTAATGGGTGGTCTATATAAAATATCAGAATGGATTACAAGACTAGCTTATGTCAATGTTCTATGGATCTTCTTTTCAATCTTAGGTATTTTTGTTGTTGGTTTTTTTCCTGCTACAGTCGCAATGTTTACGGTCATTCGTAAGCTTGCGCTAGGGGAAGTGGACACTCCTATTTTTCAAACATACTGGATGACTGTAAAAAAAGAACTTGTAAAAAGTAATATATTGGGCTACATAGTTATCTTATTCGGAGTCCTCTTGTATGTTAATTTTAGTATTATCCAAGAATCTACATCAACGATAAGTTATTTATATTACCCAACTCTCATTCTCATTTTATTATTTTTACTTACGTTATTTTATGTTTTTCCTGTATATGTACATTTCAAATTAAATATATTCACTTCCTTAAGAAATGCACTGTTCTTGATGATTATTAATCCGATAGCTACAGTAATCATGATAATAGGAAGCGTGGTCATATTTATCCTGTTAGATTTTTTTCCTGCTTTGATCTTGTTTTTCGGTGGCAGTGCCGGTACCCTTCTAGTAATGACCATTTCAATGTGGGCTTTCAACAGAATGCTTAATAAAGGACAGGCTGACTCTGAGAAAATGGAAAACGCTTAACAAAGTTGACAATCTCAGTCAATATATATGAAGGTACTAGTTGAATAGAATATTAAAACTAAAGACTCAGACATGTTGAACCATCAACTTGCCTGAGTCTTTTTAGTGGTTTAGAAAACCCCTGGCTATGCCGGGGGTTCTAAAGAGCTTCTAGCGTGGTATTAAAAAAACCTCACTTCATGGTAGGATAAAGTTGGTTTCCCGACCACTTCATCTAACCATAGAAGGAGGTATGCCCTGTGAAGGACATGAATAGTTTAGCACACACAACATGGAATTGTAAGTATCACATAGTTTTTGCTCCAAAATACAGAAGACAAATCATATATGGAAAATCACTAGTGTTGCATAAAATTTGACAGAATTTTCAGTTTCTATTTTCATCCTGTTTAGAGCCAAAAAGGTAAATACCCAATTAAAGGTGGCTCCATCTATTTGGAAAATTATTTACAATTAAACATTTGTGACGACGACAGTTTGTCTATTAAGGAATGGCTTTTCCTTCAATTTTTCGAAGCCAAATATATGCTGGCTTCCACAAAGTTGCCCTGAGATAACGACTGATTTGTAAGGTTTTTCGCTTGCTTTCCGTTTCTGCGCAAAGAGTAGTAATTTAAGGAATGATTCCGTCGTTAATTACTTTGTATAGTAATCTAATTTCATAGTTTTCACCTGTTCTTCAAAAAGTTGAAGATTTAATGGTGAAAACCATTGTCTAAATGACGTTTTTCGTGTAATCTTGTCCATAGTGTGAGTCCTTTTATAGTGGATTTGGACGGGTTACCACCTGACTAATCCATTATAAAGGACTTTTTCTTTGCACAAAATAACAAAATTGAACATTTGGAGTATTTTAAATAGTTAATTTTTATTAATGCAACACTAGTGATGGAAAATATAAAAAGAGCATTGGACAAATCATAAGAGGTTTATGTGAACGAAAAGGTGTAATGATCCATGAAGCAAATGCTTGTCCGGATCACATCCATATGTAGTGAGTATTCCCCAAAAGTTAAGTGTATCTCAATTCATGGGTTACATAAAAGGAAAGAGTAGTCCCATGATATTTGATCGACATGCCAATTTGAAGTATCGATATGGGAATAGGAAGTTCTGGTGTCGAGGTTTCTACGTTAATACAGTGGGCAGAAATAAAAAGCAAATACAAGAATACATTAGAAATCAGCTAAAAGAAGACTATATGGGTGACCAGCTAACATTGTTCGAAGATTATGACCCATTTACAGGTAAGAAAAATAAGAAGAAATAAAGAAATTCTTTAGAATTAGTCTCCAATAACAACGGCTGTTTCTCTTGAATCTAGCCAACGATTTGTTGCTATGTCTGGGTTGTAAAAGAATAATGAGTCTTCCGTTATATTTCTCATGTCTGATAATGCGGCATCGACTGCTTCGATTGACTTTTCATCAGCTGGTTTATTGATTTGACCATTGGAAACGGGTTCAAATTGTCCAGGCTCATAAATGACTTCTTTTATCGTATCAGGAAATTGTGGACTTTCTACTCTGTTTAAGACCACATCAGCCACAGCAACTTTTCCTTCAAAAGGTTCTGTTTGGGCTTCGGCTCTCACGATTCTACCAAGCAGATCTAATTCTCTTTCTGAAAGAGATTCATTGATAGAGCTGTTGCTTTTTTCACTATTTGGTTCGGAAGTGTGGTTCTATTTTATGTAAATTGATCTGCTGACCGACATAAATAAGATCAATATTACTAATTTTCGGGTTAGCTTTCGATAATTCTTCTAACGTCAATCCATTGTCTTCTGTGATTTCGGTCATGGTGTCCCCTTTTTGAACGGTATAAGCAAAAGCAGGTGTTGAAAAATATAGAGCGTCTAGTAGTGTTAGTACGAAAATAAGCTTGTTCATCTTGTTTTCAAGGATTTAAAGGCATCGATATTAATATGGGCTGCCCTGTACCGAATGTGGCATCTAGAGGGAAAGGTAGTGGCCTTATTCTGCGTCCAAACGTTGTGGCAGAACTTATTCAAGCAGCAAAAGCGGGCGGACTGCCTGTCAGCGTGAAAACACGACTTGGCTATAACGATGTAAATGAGTGGGAGGAGTGGCTAACGCATATTTTAAAACAGGATATTGCGAACCTTTCTATTCATTTACGTACAAGAAAGGAAATGAGCCAAGTAGATGCGCATTGGGAGATAATTCCGGAAATCAAAAAATTACGTGACCGTATCGCACCAAATACGCTACTAAAAATCAATGGAGACATTCCTGACCGTCAAACTGGGCTGCAGCTTGCTGAACAATATGGGATTGATGGCGTTATGATCGGGCGAGGTATTTTTAAAAATCCTTTTGCTTTTGAAAAAGAGCCAAAAGAGCATAACAGTAAAGAATACCTAGATCTTTTAAGACTGCAGCTTGATCTTCAAGATCAATATGCGGAAGCACTGCCACGTTCAATCACAGGGCTTCATCGCTTTTTCAAAATTTATGTCAAAGGATTCCGTGGAGCTGGTGAATTAAGAAATCAATTGATGAACACGAAATCAACAGATGAAGTGCGTGCATTGCTTGATAACTTTGGAAAAGAAGTTGATGGGACGGGGGACAGTGAAATGATGTAACTTTCAAAAAGTTAGGGGAAAAATGAATCACATTAACTCATGTATACTTATTATATTCAGTTTCAATTTCGTTTGCAGCCGGCAAATTTTGTTTTGATAAAGTCTGTTTTCTGAAAGAAAAAGGTCTTAAGAATGTAATAAACCCACCATCCCCCTTTGTTGCCACATAAACTCTGCACACGTTGAGTGCAGTTCATTACTAACGTATGAAGGTGAATAATGATGTAACGGTAAGTTAGAGCCTTTTTTAGCAATTGAAAGGCTCTTTTTCATTTAAGTCTGTAATGCGTAGTAGACTAAATAATTTTTTAAAAAAAGCACTATAAAAGTGCTTTAGTGTCGCCAAGTTCTTTCTATATTTATTAATCGTTGTTTAAATTTGCAACCATACTGATAATTGTTCCACTAAAAATTATTGTTAATAACGCACTGAAGATACCCATTCCAATAATAAAGTCAATTTTGTTGTTATTTGGAAGTTGAAGTTACATTTATTACTTGCCCTAAAGGGAACGCTCTTACTATACATAAATAATTTAGGAGCGTGTTGTGAAATGGATATAGCTATCATGGGTGCCGGACTCTCTGGTTTAGCATGTGCCATTACTCTTGAAAGAAATGGAATTACTCCAACGATATTTGAAAAACGCAGCAAAGTGGGGGACCGATTTGTTAACGGAGAGGTTCTGCTGTCTATTTTTACAAGACCTGTACATGATTGTATCGCGTGGTTGTCAGAAGAATATGGAATTTATCTTAACCCTACTTCGAACATCCATAAACTGGAACTGTTTTCTAAGCATGAAAAAGCAATCATAGAGGGACAGCTAGGATTCTCGAATATTCGTGGCAGGGAACAGGATTCATTTGAATCACAGCTAGAACAACAAACAAAATCAGCCATTTATTATAATTCAGAAGAAACATATGAACAATTACTAAGTAAATATTCACATGTGGTCCTAGCAACTGGAGACGGAGCTTATGCTAAAAAGACCCGAAATTATAGAGAGGATTTAACCGTTTCTATAAAAGGTGCGACAGTTAAAGGTAGTTTTGACCGGTATACTGTAATGACTTGGCTTGATTACGACCTAGCTCCTTACGGGTACTGCTTTTTTATTCCATTTTCAGAAAAAGAAGCAAATTTCTCCATAGCACTCCCAGACTTGCCTGAAAATGAAGAGGTAAATATTAACGATCTTTGGAACTTATTTCATGAAAAGGTACGTTCTCAGTTTAAACAGGAATTACAAATAACCGATCAATTCCAAATTACCCGTTATCCAATTGGAATATGCGAATCAGGGCGAATAGGGAATACTTTTTATGTTGGGAATTGTTTTGGGACCATGATGCCTTTTATGGGTTTTGAACAATATGAGTCTATATTAAGTGGAGTTTATGCCGCCTATGATTTAT
Source organism: Halalkalibacter kiskunsagensis (assembly GCF_037027555.1). Lineage (NCBI taxonomy): Bacteria > Bacillati > Bacillota > Bacilli > Caryophanales > Bacillaceae > Halalkalibacter > Halalkalibacter kiskunsagensis. The sequence goes on from NZ_JAXBLX010000010.1 coordinate 110,273, forward strand.
GTGGTTTAGGAAAATATGAGGATTTAATGAAACCACTTCGTCAGAGCTATGAAGATTCTCTCGTTTTAAGAAGATCAATCGAGCAATTATCCAATAAAGGATTGGATCGAATTATCCACTCGCTACAAGGTTACTGGGGTGCAAAATTGTTCCAAACAAAAACCATTAACCCGTTAAAAGTCGCCAGCTATTTACTCCGACCCTATATAAAAATAAAAAAAGGAGTGACCTCATAATGAGCAGACCAAAGTCAACCTATAGGATCTTAACAACTAGATTTGATCTGACTGATCAACAAGTGATGGAGATTCACCGTAATTGACGGCTTATCGAATTTTTTTTAATGGATTAAACAGTATCTTAAACTCACAAAAGTCTGGAGTTCGAAACCACAGGGAATTTGGAATTAGATGTTCTAGCCCTTATCGCGTAGGGTGTTTCACTCATTATTAAACTCCAAACGGAGCCCAAAAAGACACAATGTGAATACTTAGAATTTTACAAACGTCTCTATAAAACGAATGCGTCCTATAAAAGGGCATTAAAGCAAAAAAGGAAGAAAAATCAAAAGGCAGACAAAAGCTTGCTATTCCATTAGAAAAGGAAAAACCACTGTATTGGAACTGTCGCTTTAGTGAAAGAAAAAGGAAAGAAACAAAGTAGAAAAAATGAGCGTAAATTAGGAAATTATTAAATGTAAAAAAAGGGGACAAGGTCATAGTACAACCCTATTACCTTTTTTCATTTACAAGCGAGAGTGCAACTGTAAATATTTTTAATTTTATCAAATTTAATACATGCGCGCAACGCTAGTGGGTTTTCCTACCCTTACGTTTACTTTGGTTTGCCAAAATAAAAACCTCCTTCGATTTGAGGGGAAAGATCCCTATATAGCAAAGGAGGTAGAATACTGCGCAGCAATAGTCTCTTTATTTCCAGGCCTAATAATTCGAAATATTTTTAAATACTAATGTTATGATAAAGAATTTGTAAATTTCGACTGAATTTCTTTTAAAAACATATCAGCTGCAGCGGAAAAAACCTGATGCTTTCTCCAAACAATATTTAAGCCAGCTTCAAGTCTTGGCTTTAGCGGTCTAAAACAAAGGTTACTGTCGCTAGACGTATTCACGATTTTATCAAGAGTTATTGCATAACCAATGCCCTCTTCAACCATAATGGCAGCATTGTATGCAAGGTTGTATGTAGTTACGATGTTTAATTTATCAAAATCTTCACCAAACCAATTCAAAAACTCATTTTTAGAAAATGTCTGTTTCATGGCTTGTCGGGAACAAATTAGCGGAACATGTAATAAATCTCCTGCTTGAATGGTATCTTTGAAAGCAAGAAGACTATCCTTCCTCATAACAACACCCCAAACATCTTTGGCTGGGATATTGATATAGTTGTATTTTGATAAATCAGCTGGTTGAATGAAAATACCAAAGTCAAGCAAACCCTTGTCAAGCCTTTCAGTTATATCGTCTTCGTTCCCGCTGTATAGGTGGTAGTGTATATTGGGAAAACTCAGCCTTAGATCTTTTACTACCCGTGCAATCTGTCTCATGGCATCTGTTTCCCCGCCACCTATATAAACATCACCACTTATTGTTTCTACCTTGGAACTAAATTCGGCCTCTAATTTATCGACCATATCAACGATTTCTTCTGCTCTCTTTCGCAGGAGCATCCCTTCATCTGTGAGATTCATCCTGTGACTACTTCGTATAAACAGTTTTTTTCCTAACTCTTGTTCAAAGTCTTTTAACTGTCTTGACAAGGTTGGCTGGGTCACATGCAAATAATCAGCAGCGGCCGTCATGCTGCCTTCTCTTGCAACAGCAAGAAAATATCGCAAAATTCTAAATTCCATATCTTACTCCTCCTTATAATGTTTCAGTATATATATTTATGAAATGCCTATCAAGCATATTGAGATATATCATATAGGTATTTGTTATATATAAAAAGGCACGCTAGAATAAATAACTGAGGAGGTAATCTGGTGGTTGATTACCTGTGACAGACTGCTATAACCACTTCCAATTCGATCTTGAAAACAAGTCAATGAAGATTAGATTGAACAAAATTTTAAAGCTTTTCAAAGACTGATGAAATGCAAAACCAAAGTTTATGTAGAAAGGATTATTGAGTATGAAAAAAAACGTTTCTATACTTTGTTTGTTTATTTTTAGCTTTGGTCTGACTGCCTGTGCTACAAGTGAAACAAATGAAAGTGAAGAAACTCGTCAAGGGGATATGCCAACCAGTGATTCTATTCAAGATACGAGGGATATTGACATGTCAAACACATTTACGTTGATTGATTTAAACATAACAATAGGCGACGAAGTATTCTTAGCTAGGCTTTATGATAACCAAACAACACAAGCACTGATTGAAATACTCCCTTTAAGCATAGACATGGAGGATCTTCATAGAAATGAAAAGTTCTATTATCTATCAGATAGACTCCCAACAGATTCTGAGAGATCCGGCGTTATTAATGGGGGAGATATTATGCTTTATGGGGACAATTGTCTAGTATTGTTCTATGAAACCTTCTCAAGTTCTTATAGCTACACTCGTCTCGGATATATCGAGGATGTGGAAAGATTTGCTCAAGCTGTCGGCGACGGTAATATAAATGTCGTTTTTGATTTGGCTGAAAATAATGAGTAAATAAGCTTGCATTCATTAGTACTTGGAGTTGATAAGAATAGGAGTTGTTTTTTTGATGAAACGAAATAATTTATTGATTTTCATAGTAACCGTAGGTGTTTTCGGCATCTTAAATACGGAGATGGGGGTGATTGGGTTATTGCCTTCCATTGCTGAACACTTTAATGTCAGCATATCACAAGCAGGATTGACGGTGAGTCTCTTTGCTCTTGCTATTGCTATATCTGGACCAACGATGCCTTTATTGTTTTCCGGGATTAATCGAAAGAAGGTCATGTTACTTGTACTAGGTGTTTTCGTTGTGGGAAACATTGTATCCATATTTATATCTAACTTTACCATTCTATTAATGGTTCGTATCATTCTAGGCTTATTTCATCCAATTTATTGTGCTATGGCTTTTACAGTCGCTGCTTCCTCAGTAAGTAAAGAAGAAGTGCCAAAAGCTGTTTCTAAAGTATTTATAGGAGTATCTGCTGGTATGGTAGCCGGCATACCGATCGCAAGTTTTATTGATAGTGCCGTTTCGTATGAAATGGCGATGGCATTCTTTGCTATTGTAAATGCATTTGTATTGGTCGCTACATTGATTTTTGTACCATCTATGCCTGTTGAAGAAAGACAATCTTACGGTGAACAAATTGCTGTATTAAAAAAATCCATTATATGGGTTTCGATAGTAGCTGTCATTTTATTAAATGCCTCCGTATTCGGGGTATATAGTTATATTGCTGAGTATTTGGCAACCGTTACCCAAATGTCTCCGAATATTAGCAGTTTAACATTATTCGTTTTCGGTGGAGCTAATATTATTGGAAACATCGTTGCAGGGAGGGTGCTCACTAATAGTCCTATTAAGTCCATCTTAACTTTTCCTTTGTTATTGATTGTCGTTTACACCCTTTTATTCTTTACTGGAGAGTTTGCCGTACCTATGGTCATCATCACTTTCCTTTGGGGAATATTGGCAGGAGGAATCATGGCTAATATTAATCAATATTTGATTTCATCTTCAGCTCCAGAAGCACCTGATTTCGCCAATGGATTATTTATATCAGCCTGTAACGTAGGAACAACAGTGGGAGCAGCTGCAGGCGGGTTATTTATATCACAAATGGGAACACAATATGTTGTATTGGTGGGAATCCTATCATTGATTCTAGGTTTAATAGCGATTTTACTAAGAAACTATATGATTATTCCTTCAAAACAACTTTCTAAAGCTGCTATAGTTCAAGATTAGTAGCCACAAAATGGATGTTTAAAATGTCAAAGAAAGTTGCACTTGTCACCGGAGGGAATCGTGGAATTGGATAGGTGAGCTGGTCAAACAATTGGCTTTCAAAGGTTTTAAGGTCATTTTGGCAAGTCGGAATCCAAAAAGGGGTCATGAAGCCACTCAAAAACTTAATGATTCAAAGCTGGACGTTTCTTTTGTGGTAATGGATGTAGACGATCAAGAAAGCATCCGTCAAGCTGCGAATACAGTAAATGAGCGGTAAGGACATATGGTTTTGCTTTATCGCAATAAATATCTGTTCTCAGGTGATCATTTAGCCTGGGATAATGAACTAAATGGTTTATCCGCACATAGGGATGTATGCTGGTTTTCATGGAAAACACAAACCGAATCTATGGAGAGGTTAGCTAAGGAAAAGTTCGAATGGATACTTCCTGTGGAAAGGGAATATTCCTATTGAAGAAACGATTGAAGCCTTGGAGAAAGCAAAAAGTCAGGGGGAAATTAGGTCATGGGGTGTTTCTAGCTTGTAAGAATGAGTGGTAATTTTACAGTTACAATTGAAATAATGAAATAGTTAGGTTTGAGTTTATCTATCGGTTTATGACTGGTGGATGTAATTGGAGTTGAAACAACTCCTAACAATATAATTGAAGGTAGTTTATCTATTTTACGGAGGTTGATGGAAAATGAAAATGATGCCTTTAGAGCGTCGAGGAATATCGAACAGCCGTTTAGTGCTGGGCTGCATGGGCTTAGGAGGAAGCTGGAATTCTGCAGACCCGGTTACGTCCAGCCACATCCGTCAGGCGGAAGAAGCCGTGGAAGCCGCTCTTTCCATAGGAATTACAATGTACGACCATGCGGACATTTATAAGAGGGGTAAAGCGGAATCCGTATTTGGGCAAGTTCTTAAGCAGCAGCCCCGGCTTCGTGAACAGATTGTCATTCAATCCAAAGTAGGCATTCATCTCTCCGACGGCATATTGCCACAGCGCTACAACTTCTCGAAAGGGCATATCCTGCATTCGGTGGACGGCATATTAGAGCGGCTTGGTACACAATATTTGGACGTGCTGCTGCTGCACCGCCCGGATCCGTTGATGGAGCCGGATGAGATCGCCGAAGCTTTCACGATGCTGAAGCTGACGGGCAAGGTACGCAACTTTGGCGTATCGAATATGAGCCCGGGACAAATTCGCTTCCTGCAAAGCGCATTGCCTGATCCATTCGTCGTAAACCAGTTGGAGATGAGCCTGCTGCGTCATCACTGGGTCGATCCAGGCATTCTTCACATTAACCAGAAAGCCGACTTAAAGGATAGCTTTCCTGAAGGGCTTATGGAATTTATGCAAATGGAGAACATTCAGATTCAAGCATGGGGGCCCCTGTCTCAAGGCAGATTTTCGGGAAAAGAATCGGACAACGCAACCGAAGCGGAAATGAAAACAGCAGCGCTCGTTCAGCAGATCGCCGATGAGAATGAGACAACGCCTGAAGCGATCGTGCTCGCTTGGCTGATGAAGCATCCCGCCTGCATACAGCCAGTCATCGGCACGGTAAATCCTAAGCGCATTATCGCCTGCAAAGATGCTGCAAGACAGGCGGAAATCATGACTAGAGAGCAATGGTACACGTTACTGGTAAGTGCCAGAGGCGTAAATATGCCCTAAGTCTCAATATTAATAGTTCAACGGTGTATCAACAAAATATTCATTTTGACAAGTCGGGATCCAGAGATGGGTCATGAAGCTACGCAAAAACTTAATGATTCAAAGCTGGACGTTTCTTTTGTGGTAATGGATGTAGACGATCAAGAAAGCATCCGTCAAGCTGCGAATACAGTAAATGAGCGGTATGAATGTGAGCTATTGAGGAAAGTGTAAGTATCCATCATGTGATGCTACATTAGGGCATTTGTATGCGAGGTATATGAATATAACTATTTTCAGATGGAGGCGTGCAAAATGAATCAAGGGAAAAGTCTGAATACAAATGTACCAGGAAACTTTTATGTTACTTCAGCGTGCATCAATTGCGATCAATGCCGTCAAATTGCGCCTCATACTTTTTCTGAAGTTGCGAATTTATCAGCCGTGACAAATCAACCGAATGAATACCATGAAGTTATTAAAGCTTTTTATGCTCTTATTTCCTGTCCTACTGGCGCAATTGGAAGTGAACAAAAGGATGGACTCTCCACAGCTATACAGGACTTTCCTTTGCCTATTATCGACAACATTTATTATTGTGGATTTACTTCCCGACACTCTTGGGGGGCAAGTAGTTATTTGATTCTCCATCCAGAAGGGAACTGGCTAATTGATTCTCCACGCTGGTCACCTCAGTTGGTTAAACGGATCGAGGAAATGGGGGGAATTAAATATATCTTCTTGACTCATCAGGATGATGTTGCCGATGCGAACAAATACGCTAAAAGATTTCAAGCCGAGCGATTTATTCATGCCTTAGAAAAAGAGTCCCAACCTGATGCTGAACATGTGATTCAAGGTATGGATTCAATACAATGGCATACGGATTATAAGTTTATAATGGTTCCTGGTCACACAAAAGGACATATGGTTTTTCTTTATCGCAATAAATATCTGTTCTCAGGTGATCATTTAGCCTGGGATAATGAACTAAATGGTTTATCCGCACATAGGGATGTCTGCTGGTTTTCATGGAAAACACAAACCGAATCTATGGAGAGGTTAGCTAAGGAAAAGTTCGAATGGATACTTCCTGGGCATGGGAACCGTGTTTTCCTTTCTCAGTTAGAAATGAAAAATGCCATGGTGAAGTTGATAGAACAAATGAAATCTTAAATATCCTTTACACCATTTTAATTGGTTAAAGGAGGGAATGCCTAAAGCTTCACATGTAATGGCAGAAGAACTGGGGATTTTGTTAGAGAGGATTGTAAAGGATCGGCAAAGCCTTTGATCTAGTTGGTGGAGGAATACCAATTGAGAATGCTCTAAAAACATTATAAGTACAGTTGTATAAGGGAATGGTTTGTTAATTCTTAAGCATGTATTGAACTTAGTCAAATGAATGGACATAAACAATGGAGATTTTAGCGGTCAGTAAAAGTTATTTTTGGCCTCTGATACATTTTTAAGAATGATAAAAGAGCCATATTTTAATTGGAAATCATCTCGAAATTAGCTATAAAATTTTCAGAGGAGGAGTGAAAAAATTTGAATAAAGTAAAAATTGCAGGAAGGAAAGTTTTTCCCATAGGCTTAGGCACTTGGACTATGGGAGACAAAGCAGATAACTTTGAACAAGAAGTAGAAGCAATAAGAGTTGCTCTTGATCATGGTGTTCAAGTTATTGATACTGCTGAAATGTATGGGGATGGAAATGCAGAGAGATTAGTTGCACATGCAATTAAGCCTTATAACCGTGAAGAATTATTTCTCATTTCAAAAGTTCTTCCTTCAAATGCCTCAAAAAAGCAATTACCAATTAGTTTAGAAAATAGCTTAAAAAGATTAAAGACAGATTATTTAGATCTATACTTACTCCATTGGAAAGGGAATATTCCTATTGAAGAAACGATTGAAGCCTTGGAGAAAGTAAAAAGTGAGGGAAAAATTAAGTCATGGGGTGTTTCTAATTTAGATGTTGATGACTTAGAAAAAATAATGAAGTTACCTGATGGAATAAAATGTGCATCAAATCAAGTGCGTTATAATTTGGGAGATCGTGGGATTGAATTCGATTTAGTACCTATGATGAACAAACTTGAAATGCCATTAATCGCCTATGCCCCAGTTGCTCGTGGTGATAGCTTGGGTACTAATCTAACGAAACAAAAAGTTTTAAAGGAAATTGCTGAAAAACATCATTCAGATACTTTTCAAATTTTATTAGCATGGTGTATTTGTAATGGTCAAACAATTGCTATCCCACAATCTAGTAATACCGCTCATGTGATAGATAATGTGAAAGCAGCTAAGATTCGATTAACGCAGCAAGATTTGGAGCAATTGGACTCCATCTATCCAAAACCTAGCATGAAACAGCCACTTGCTTTATGGTAAGAAGAGAATGTAGAAATGACTGTGTAGGCAAAATGATAACCAGAGAACGCAATATGTATTGGATTGTTTCAGACATACTTTTGCAACATTTTCTGGGGTAACAAAAAGCCGAATTTTTCAATATAATGCTGAGAAACTGGGCTTTTATTGGAATTAATGATAGTACTTCAAAATATCGTTAAAGAATGCTTTCAATTTGTCGAATGGAATCAATTCCATCTTACCGTACAAATCTACGTGTATAGCAGGGATTTGTACTTGCTCCTGATTTCCAAGAATCGTATATTGCTTATGCGTATTATACTTACGAAGATAGCACGGGACAGTTAAACCGTATTGTAACACTTCGATATTTTCCTTCAAGGAGGTTATTGTCAAATGAGTGAAAAAGTATATATTTGTTCGGAAAAACAGTTGAAGGATGAGGGGGTTAAGGTAGTAAAAGGGGGAAAGCACGCAATTGCCGTCATCCATCATGAAAACAACATATACGCGGTAGATAACCGATGTCCCCATCTTGGATTTCCATTACATATGGGGAGCAGTTGTGATGGCATTCTTACGTGCCACTGGCATCACGCCCGTTTTGACCTAAAAAGTGGGGGGACGTTAGACCCGTGGGCTGACGATGTAGCTACATATCCCGTCGAAGTAAGGGATGGGGAAGTGTGGATCACTCCTGAACCCATAGACAAGCAAACGGTGGTAAAACTTAAAAAGAGACTGAAGGATGGTCTAGAGCAAAACATAAGTCTCGTCATTGCAAAGGCTGTTGTGGGCTTAGTGGAATCTGGAGTAGCCCCCAATGATATTGCAAAGATCGGCGTAGAATTTGGTACAAAGCACCGCTGGAATGGTTGGGGATCTGGTCTTACGATTTTAACTGCTATGAGCAATATCCTGCCGTATCTCGATAAAAACGGAAAAATCCTTGCCTTATACCAAGGATTAGTTCATGTGGCAAGAGAAAGTGCAGGGAAGGGAACAAGATTTTTATTAGATCCCTTACCCTTAAATGAGGAAAAGGAACAACCAGAGATTTCCCTACTTGCAAAATGGTATAGAAAGAACATTGAAGTTCGTGATGTCCAAGGAGCAGAGAGGGTCCTGCTAACTGCCATAAAGCTAGGGGCAACGACAGAACAGCTATCGGACATGATGATGACGGCAATTACAGATCATTTTTATATGAATATTGGTCACACATTAGATTTTCATAATAAAGCTTTTGAGATGATGTCGAAGCTCCAAGACGAGAACCGGGAATATATTCTCACCTCTCTATTACCAGAGTTAAGTAGTGCCACTCGTAGTGAGGAATCCCACAGCTGGCAGGCACCTATTAATTTAGTGGAACCTCTAAATAATGCCTTCAGAACGCTAGAGAATATAGAAATCAAGGAAGAGGATGGAAAAAATTCATCAGACATAGTAGATGAGGATCAGGTATTAGAGCAATTGTTAAGTGATGATCCCGTTAGAACGGTAGAATTGTTAATGGAAGCATTACAAAATGGGAAATCCCCTGTTCGTCTTGCTCAATTAGTAACGTTAGCAGCAGCGGAAAGGGTAGCACGCTTCCATGTACAAAACGAATTTAGAGATTGGGATACGGTACTTCATACGTTTACTCACGCTCATGCTGTTCACCAAGCTATACGGAGATCAACAACACCTGAACTGACTCGGGCTGTTTTTCATGGTGCCATGAGTATTTATTTAGATCGTTTTCTCAATATTCCCTCGGCTCGAATGCCTGTAGCGGATAAATCCTCATTGCAACGGAAGGATCCTAAGGAATTTCTAGATTTATTAGATAAGCAGCAACAAACAGATCAAGCTGCGAAATGGGTAGTAAATTACTTAGCCAATGGCGGAGGTTTGAATGAATTCTTTAACGTTCTGGGTCATGCACTACTTAGAGAAAATGCAGAATTCCATACCTTTCAAATGTATGAAGGGGCGATTATGGAGCATCGTATATGGCAAAATGAGGATTCCGAGATTGCAAAACGGGCACAGCAAACGATACTCATTGCAGTAAGTCGTTATGTTGCGGCCCACGCACCGACCTCAAGGGAAACGTCCCATACAGCTAAAATAGCCATCAGGCTTCATCGTGGAGAAAGATTGTTTGAAGAATAAATGATCAGGAATAAACAAACAGGACCTATGTTGAAGAAGAACAACTAACAAAGTTATTTTGCTGAGGAGTACAACGATACTGGCAATACACAACTATTAAGAGACGATTACCCTAAAAGTAATCGTCTTTACAGTTGTTCATTTCGGCAAAAAGACTTGAAGGATTAAGTTCTATTACTCTAGACAACTTTCTTAGAATTAAGTATGTTTGCTAATATTATAAAAAAGGCTGAGGACATAGGAACAGCAGATGTTCGAAAGTACCTAAGTCAAGATGAGACTTTGAAAATGAAAAAGTACTTAATTCAATAAGATTTGTTTGTTATTAGACTCATACTACGTAGTAGATAACTTCTATTTTAGGTGGCTTAATGTCTTTTTTCATTTGTTCCGAAAAAGAAACAAATCTTCCTATAGAAGTTTTCGTTCCTTCTTACATAACTATCAGTCCCTCGCTCTAACCAATCTTTTTCAAAAAGTTGTCTAGTTTAGGGCATACCTTTTGTGTATGGAACCTTAGAAATGGAGGCGATTTAGAAACTATGATGGATATTGCAGGTCATTTAACTTATAAAGCAGCTAGAAATTAACTACGTAAAGTATTAAGGCCAAAAGGGTGGATAGGCTACACTAAGTTGGACAGATGAAATAAGGGCTTGTAAACTTAGACTATTAACTTAAGGGAGCGTGCTACTATGACACGTCAACGTCGAACTTTTACACCCGAATTTAAACTGCAATTAGTGAAGCTTTATGAAAATGGAAAATCTCGTGCAGACATTGCTAGAGAATATGATATTACACCTTCTGCGTTAGATCGTTGGATTAAAAATCATCAGGAAACAGGTTCATTTGCCGCCAAAGATAATCGTTCTGAAGAAGAAAATGAACTGATGCAACTTCGCAAAGAAAATCAACGTTTACTGATGGAGAACGATATTTTAAAGCAAGCAGCGCTGATCATGGGACGAAAATAGATGTGATTCGAAATAACGCTCACAACTATTCGGTATCAGCAATGTGTAACGTCCTCGATATTCCAAAAAGTACGTATTACTACCATGTTGATGTAGCAGGCAAACGTGCACAGAGAGCTGAAGATAAAGAGCTTTCTAATGAAATTGCTCGTATTTTTAAAGAGAGTCGAAACAATTATGGTACACGCAAAATCAAGAAAGAATTAGCCAAGTTACCTGAACCAAAATATGTTTCACGGCGCCGTATTGGTCGACTCATGAACGAAGTAGGGCTCGTGTCGAATTATACAGTGGCACAATTTAAACCACACAAATCAACGTGTAACGAAGCTCCTGTAAAGAATGAATTACAGCGCCAATTTAAGCAAGATCAACAATTAGCTGTCATTGTCAGCGATTTAACATACGTCCGTGTCGGAAAAAAGTGGCATTATGTATGCCTATTTGTGGACCTTTTCAATCGCGAAATCATCGGCCGTAGTGCTGGAGCAAATAAGACAGCAGACCTTGTATATCAAGCCATTACAAGTATTCAAGCCAATCTGAATGACATAAAAATGTTCCATACAGACCGTGGAAAAGAGTTTGATAATCAGCTCATTTCAGAAGCTCTTGAAACATTTGGTATCCAGAGATCACTAAGCATGAAAGGATGCCCTTATGACAACGCCGTGGCCGAAGCGACATTTAAGGTATTCAAAACAGAATTCGCTAACGGAGCTCATTTCTCTTCTCTTCAACAGCTCGCTCTTGAACTTGATGATTATGTTCATTGGTTCAATAACATTCGAATTCACGGAACACTAGGCTATTTAACACCAGTCGAATTCAAGCAACAGACCTTATAATTTTTGTCCAGTTTAGTGTTGACATTCCAGGGTATTGGAACACCTATGTGTAAAGGGCTGCCTATTACAATAGGAAGAGTAATTTATTTCGAAATATATATCGAAGAGTTATCAAACAAAAATAAAACCATGAAATTGAAATCGTAATGGCAGCAAAAATGTCCGATGGAAAATGGGCACCTACAATGATTCTGCTTAATGCTACAGAGATGATCATAACAATAAAAAGAGAAGATATAGTAATCATTTTTAACGGACTTTTTACAAAACGATAGCACAATAATATCAAAAATGAAAATAGAATAACACTTCTCATAGTATGGCCACTCGGAAAACTGTATGATGCTAGTTCAAGTGAGTAGCCAAAAACCTCGATAACACTCATTTCACCAGGTCTTTCACGTTGAAAGAGCACTTTCAAAAAGAAGTTTAGAGCAAAACCTCCGAATGTAAGGATAACTAACAAAGTAGCAAATCCCCACATTTTTTTGAATAATAGATAACTACCAATAAGAGCAGTTAAAACTATGATGGATTCTCCAGAGCCAATCTTGGTGATTCCCTCCATTACCGAGACAAGAAAAGAAGATGATTTTTCAAAGAGGAATGAAATAATAGATTGATCCATTACTATAAGTTGATTTTGTATTGATAGTATTGAGATGGCGAAAAATAACATTAAGCAACTCAATCCTATAATAATTTGTTTGACATTTGCTTGTACCATAAAAGTAATCTCTCTCTCTTTCTATATTTGTTGGTGGTACTTATTATATCATCGTTGTTAACATGAAATATGGTTCTTTAGAAAAAAAGGATGTTGCTGATAAATATAAAGGTGATTGTTTTTACTCTCCACTAGAAGGATTATCCTTAGTAATTAAATAAATCCATACTTCTTATTTAATTAAAGAAATAACTAATCTTTCTCAAGCTAATTCATTTAAAAAATATCCCAAGTTCCTGGTTTTTCGGGAGTCTACTCCGGACAACGGAAAACCGTATTACTATATGCAGTTAAGCTTGACTTCTTTAATAAATGAGCAGACAACTGACGGGTAGTAGTCAGTGAATCTATTGGATGAAAAGAAACCGTATCTTAAGATTTATTATTGATTAAATTATTTCAGATTTTTGTAATTTTAATAATTAATTTTTAATATAGAGATTGCTTATATTATTACATTTGTTCTTTTTTATTTGACTTAGAGTTAACTATAAGGGTTATCATCATTTTTGTAAGAAAAAAGTTGGGAAAGAGATAAATGAAGGAGAAGTTAATATGAGTTCTTCATTTCACTCGGACTATGCGCATTTTCTTGCTTTTATAAGAAATAAATTGATTGGAAGTTTTTCTATGATAACTCCTAAATCACAGGCTGTCACCACTTATCTATGGGACAAGCCAGAGTTTAGTAAATAGATAAAAATGATAGGAGGAGATGAAAAAATGAAATTTGTCATTATAGGATTATTTTCCCTACTCGTTTTGTCAGGGTGCCAAAGTGAGCCATTGGAAAATAATCAGGGGAATGAGGCTATACCTGAAGTTATCCAAACAGAAGAAAATGGGGGTAATGATGATTCACAAGAGAGCGGTCCTATTGACACAGATATGGCAGAAAGTAGAACAGAATTAAATTTTTTAGATTTCTCTACAGAGGATTGGGAAGTAGAAGTGATATCCGATGATTTAAATTATCCGTGGGATATAAAAATAACAGATAATACCATTGTAATGACAGAAATTGAAGGGACGATTGCTATTATTCAGGATGGTCAGCTGGAAAGATACGCTGTTCAAACATCTGACCCTGTAGTGCACGACGGTGGAAGTGGCTTACTAGGAATAGAACTTGCAGAAGATTTTTCTGAAAGTGGAATTGCCTATCTGTATTATTCTTACAGTTCGGGTTCTGGTTTGTCCAATAAAGTTGTTGAGGTAGAATATGACGGTAACTCTTGGCTGGAAACAAACATATTGGTTGATGGAATACCAGGCCATCAGCTTTATAACGGAGGGAGAATCGCAATTGGTCCAGATGGGTATTTGTATGTTTTAACAGGCTGGGCTAATGTAGAGGAGTACGCACAAGATCTAAATAATCTTGCTGGAAAAGTGTTAAGATTAAATGTAGATGGTTCCATTCCGGAAGATAATTCATTCGCTGATTCTTATGTATATTCTTATGGACATCGCAACCCTCAAGGAATAGCATGGAATGAAGAAGGGGCCCTTTTTATCTCTGAGCACGGACCGTCTGCTCGTGATGAGATTAATGTCATTGAGCCGGGGAGAAATTATGGATGGCCTGAAGTAGTCGGAGGAGAAGAAATGGAAGGGATGGAGATGCCTCTTATTCACTCGGGGGATGATACTTGGGCTCCATCAGGTATCACATTTTTTGAAGGTCATTTATTTGTTACAGGACTTAGGGGGCAAAGCTTATACGTTTATAATGCAGAAGCAGCCTCTATGGATGTTGTATTTACAACAAATGATAGGCTTAGAACTGTCGTGCCAATTGAAGGGGACCTGTATGTTATTACTACGAATACATCACCACGATCCTCTAGTACTAACTACAACGATCGTCTGATAAGGTTAAGTCCTAGACCTTAAAATTATAAATCTTTATATTAGAGAATCATTAAAATGTGATTCTCTTTTTTGCTAATAAAATCATATTTGATCTAGTACTTATTTTTTGTCTACAAAGTTTATAAATTGGATTTGACTTAGAGTTAACTCTAAGTGGTATGGTGTTAACATTGAAAGTAAGTAATCTTAAAATGAGGTGAAATAGTATGACGTACCGTATTGGTGAATTAGCAAAAATGATTGGTGTTAGTGAGCATACTTTAAGATATTACGAAAAAGAAGGGTTGGTAGTACCGGATAGGAACAAGAATAATATTCGTTGCTATACAGAAGATCATAAGTTATGGGCGGAATTCATCTTACACATGAAAGATATTGGAATGTCCTTAGAGGATCTAAAAGATATACAGAATTATGGGCATTAGGAGATGAAGGTAGAGTTGAACTGATAGAAATTCTTGTTAATCATCGAGAAAAAGTGATAGTGAAGCTGGATAAGTATCAAAAAAACTTAGAGTTATTAAATACAAAAATTGATTTTTACAAAAGTAGCATAAAGAAAGATGATACGGATGATCTTTATGATCAGTTTGTCCAAATAAAGAAAAATGGAAATGAAATGTAGAAAAGAAATTACAAGTGTAAATATCGATTTTAAATAATTTTAGATACGGGGAATGGAGGTTGATTTATGGATAAAACTGTACTAATTTCTCCGATTAAACCAAGGATATATATTGAATTTTTAAGACTCGAATTGCTTGAAAAAGGAACTGAATTAGGATTAAACAACGAAATTACCCTACATTTAAGTCATGAACTTGATTATTTTATTTACCAATATCAATTGTTGATTCAAGATAGATAAAACAAAAGGTAGCGTGGATTAATAAAAATAGTAAATTTGAATGGGTGAAGTAAAGGAAGATATGTTTGCCCTAGGCTTTTAGAATATGTGGTAACCTTTTGAAATGTACCCTTGCTTATCTAAAGCGTACGAGCTTTTTGAATAAGTAAATTGTTTAAAAACAAGTAGCAAAAAGGTATACGTTTTTTCAACAATTAGGTTTATTTGTAAAAGAATTAGAAATTAAAATTAATTGAGGTGATTACTGATGAAAAAAATCTTCGTAATATCCATGTTTTTACTACTTATAACTACTGGATGCAGTGGAAATGGAACACAAAATCCGGAAGCTGAGCAAGAAGACAATTTAAATGAACGAGAAGATGAAGGACAAGAAGTTGAGCAAACTGTTCAAATTGAAGAGCCAGAAGTTATAACGGGAAATCTTGAGATTCCTTGGTCTATTGAGAAATTTGAAAATTCATTTTATTTGGCAGAGAGACCAGGTTACATCGTAAAAATAGATAACAGGGTTACCGAACGACAGAGTGTAGCATTGGAGAAAGATATCTCAACAGCTCCTGAGGCAGGGTTATTAGGGTTTGTGCTCGCTCCCGACTTTGCAGAATCAAATTTAGCTTATGCGAATTATACATATGTAGATGACTCTGGACAATTTAATCGTATTGTAACTCTCCATTTAGAAGATAACATTTGGAGGGAGGAGAGTTTGCTTCTGGATCATATTCCAAGCGGCACGTACCATCATGGAGGAAGGCTTAAAATCGGGCCTGATGGGATGCTTTATACAACAACAGGTGATGCGTCTGAACCGAATATTGCACAAGACCTCGACTCATTAGGTGGAAAAATTTTAAGAATAAATCTGGACGGTACTATTCCAAGTGATAATCCATTTCCAGATTCCTATGTGTATAGTTATGGACACCGAAATCCCCAAGGCATTACCTGGTCGTCTGATGGTATGCTTTTCTCAAGTGAGCACGGCAGCAGAGCAAATGATGAGGTTAACTTAATCGAAGTTGGTCAAAATTATGGCTGGCCGATTACTGAAGGTTCAGAGGAACAAGAAGGTATGGTTTCACCACTGTTTACTTCTGGAGATTTAGAAACATGGGCACCATCTGGAATGGACTATTATGATGGGAGATTGTATGTTGCAGCATTAAGAGGATCTGCAGTTTTAGAATTTGACCTTGAAGCAGGTGAACAACGCGAAATAATAACTGGATTTGGCCGAATCCGTGATGTGCTAATTGAAGATAACTCCCTTTACTTTATTAGCAATAATACAGACGGGCGTGGTGTTCCAGAAGAGAATGACGATAAGCTTTATAGAATCTCACTCTCAGAATTAAATTAATAGAAATGGAGATTGAAAAAAATTAAAGTTAATTAACTATAGGAGAAGTTATGAAAAAAGCAATGTTATATACGTTTGCTGTTTTAATTGTACTTTGTGTGGCTATTTTATTGTTTATTAATATGTACCCTGTGTTCGGTGGTAATCCAAGTAGAGAACAGCAAGAGGTGTATGAGGGGTTTGATAATTATCAAAACGGACAGTTTGTAAATCAAGTACCAACAGAGATGGGTATGGGAATAACGGGTATGTTATCTATAATTAGGGATTCTCTTTTTTCGGATGATAACGACCGGTCTCCAACTGAGGACATACCAGTTTCTGAAATTGGTTGGGACCAAATTAAGAGCGAGGAAGATAGTTTAACTTGGTTTGGTCATTCTACTTTTCTACTAAGTATCGATAATAAGAAGATATTTGTAGATCCAATGTTACGTCCTAGAGCTTCACCTGTTTCATTTGTAGGGGGGAGTAAACGATATAGCGAGGATCTGTTAAGTATCATCGGTGAACTGCCATCTATTGATGCTGTTTTCATTACACATGATCATTATGACCACTTAGATTATGCATCCATACTGCAACTTAATAGAAAGGTGTCGCATTACTTCGTTCCACTTGGTGTAGGTGTACATTTGATTCGCTGGGGAGTGGAAGAAGAAAAAATTACGGAACTCAATTGGTGGGATGAAACGGATTTCCAAGGCTTAACTGTGACTTTGACCCCAGCCAAACATTACTCAGGAAGAGGGTTGTTCAATCGAAATTCTACGTTATGGGGCGGCTGGGTTATTCTTGGAGAAAATACACGTTTTTTCACAAGCGGAGATAGTGGGTATGATGAACACTTTAAAGAAGTTGGTGAAAGATATGGACCTTTTGATATCACTTTATTGGACGGAGGTCAATACGACGATCGCTGGGATTGGGTTCACATGACACCAGAAGAAGCCGTTCAGGCTCACTTAGACTTAATGGGTGAAAATATGATGTTAATTCATTGGGGAGCATTCACCCTTGCATATCATGATTGGTCAGAACCGATAGAACGAGCATTAGCAGAGGCTGAGAATACAGCGGTAAATATAATTGCTCCTAATATTGGTGAAACCGTTTTGTTAAATGGTGACTTTTTTAATGTCATTTCCCGATGGTGGGAATTGTAGGAAAGCATATAATCCAACTTACTTTTTTAGTTTGATAGACATGATCGTTTACCTTGTAGTTAAAAACGTGTTCCCTGCATCTGTTGTTTCTGAGGAAATGTGGGTTACGAAATTCAGTTAATCCATCTTTCCATTTCCTTAATTCTATGCATTACCAACAATGATTAAATTCAAGTATTGGAAGTCCAGAAAATAAGAGTATTTCCTATAAAGTTTTAATGAAAGGTAGAGGTAATAAAAGATGAAAAAAATCTTAGTAATAACTGTGTTTGTATTACTTCTTATTGCCGGGTGTTCAACAAATGACCAACCATTTTCAGTAGATGGATATTTATACTCTCTAAATACGAAGGATCATGAAGAAACAGAAATGGATTCAGAAAATCTCGGTGTTTTTTGGTCTATTAGAAAACTAGAAAATACATTTTATATAACAGAGGGACCAAGAAATATCGTTAAAGTAATAAATGAGGAAGTTCAACATCACAGTTTAAAACTCGACAAAGAGTTTGCCACACTTTCAGAAACAGGGTTATTAGGATTTGTTCTAGCACCAAGTGATGGAGAGTCAGATTTAGCATATGCGTATTACTCGTATGAGGATATTTCTGGTCAGTTTAATCGAATTGTCACACTCCGG
Organism: Halalkalibacter kiskunsagensis; assembly: GCF_037027555.1. NCBI lineage: Bacteria > Bacillati > Bacillota > Bacilli > Caryophanales > Bacillaceae > Halalkalibacter > Halalkalibacter kiskunsagensis. The sequence goes on from NZ_JAXBLX010000010.1 coordinate 128,859, forward strand.
TCGGAAAATAATATTTGGAAGGAAGATAGATTACTTATAGATAAGATACCAAATGGTTCCTTCTTTAATATGGACGAAGGTTTAAAATTGAACTTGCATGATAATTTATTGCAGCAACAGCCGGTTATACATTTAAACCGGGTTTGGCATAAGATTCCTATTTATGAAAAGGACCAATCAAATGAATACTTATTAATTTAATCTAATTGTATTCTTGACTATTGAATTGAACTTAATATTTTGCAGATGGATTTCGCCACGCATTCGTTGTGAGAAACCCCAAAAACGGTTTTCAAATGAGCGTGGTGTTTCGCTATTTGCTTTGAGGTGCCCCAAAAAAAGGAAGAAACATTTTGGGGTAACCATATTTTTTTAGAGGTTTTATACTAACTCACTATACAATCCTCTCTAATAAGTCCCCTACTTTTTCTGCCATGACACGAGGCGGTTCAGGCATTCCATTTTTTAACCACCATTCTACTATCCCTACGTATGCAGTAGCAACAAATTGAACAATGACTTCTTCATCTTGACCAGCATTTTTTCCTTTTGTTATGTCCACATCATTCTTGAACTCTTCAATATTAAACTTCAGGAAGCGATTACGAAAATATGGGGCTCCTTCACTCACTAACATCGTTGAAAAGAATAAATAATTACTCTCAAAGTATTCCATGCAGTGTACAGTCGATTCGATCCAATCCATTTCTGCTGCCGATTCACAAAAATTACTCATGTTGTTTATATGTTCTTCCATGATCTTATCTAATAGATCAAATTTATCTAAGTAATGAAGATAAATGGTTCCTCTGTTCACATTTGCCCTGTCGGCAATATCTTGAATGGTAATGTTATCAAACCCTTTTTCAGACATCAGTTCGACAAGAGCCTTTTTTATCGCTTCTTGGCTTTTTACTATTCTTCTATCCACTTTTGGCATGTTTGGTCACCAACCTTTCTTACAGATACTCAACAATTTTTATTGAATTGTTGAGTAATCAACGAATTGCGTGCATCTAACCATTGAGAGTATCGTGTTGATATTTATAATTATAAACAGATGTTGAATAATGAATCAATGTATTCTTCTCCAAGGGAATTCATATCCTTCACTTTTAGTATAAAAAAATTTTTCAAATACAAAGAAAGAGTGTTACATAATATGTCTGAAGATGTTGCTTCAGTAAATGCTTCACTTGAGGATGACCAAACAATCAGCAAAGCCTTTGATCTGATTGGTGGGGAAATACCGATTAAAGAGGCTTTGAAAACATTATAAGGAAATGGAGAGTATTCACTGAATTTAATCCGTATGAGTGAATATATAAAATCAGAGGTCATTCAGAAAAACAAATTTTCTCAAAAATATCTATAAACTTACAATTTTAGGAGTGGGAACATTGAAAAAAGTTAAAATTGCGGGAAGAAAAGTTTTTCCTATAGGCTTAGGTACTTCGAATATGGGAGACAAAGCTGATAAATTTGAACAAGAAGTAGAAGCAATAAGAGTGGGTCTCGATAATGGTGTTCAAGTTATTGATACTGCTGAAATGTATGGTTATGGGAATGCAGAGAGACTAGTTGCACAAGCTATTAAGCCATCTGATTATAGTCGTGAAGATTTATTTCTCATCTCAAAAGTGCTTCCTTCAAATGCCTCAAAAAAGGATTTACCTATTAGTTTAGAAAATAGTTTAAAAAGATTAAATACGGATTATTTCACTAGTGTTGCATTAAATTAGACTAACTATTAAAAATACTCAAAATGTTCAATAAAGTTATTTTGTGCAAAGA